>PNJQ01000002.1 GCA_013821985.1 Opitutus sp. | reverse complement strand
CACGTTGGCCACGGGCACCTTCACGTCCTCGAGCACGACGCGGCGCGTCGATGAGGTCTTGAGGCCGAGCTTGTGCTCTTCGCGGCCGGTCGAGACACCGGCGAAGGATTTTTCGACGATGAACGCGGTGACATGCTCGCCATCGACTTTCGCAAAAATGATGAATACGTCCGCCCATGCGGCGTTGGTGATCCACATTTTCGCGCCGTTGAGGATGTAGTGCTGCTGGTCGGGCGAGAGCACGGCCTTCGTTTTCATGCCGAGCGCGTCCGAACCGGAGCCGGCCTCGCTCAAACAATACGCGGCCATCCACTCGCCGGTCGCGAGTTTGGGGAGGTAACGCGATTTCTGCTCGGTCGTGCCGAAGAACGTGATCGGGCCCGTGCCGATGCCGCTGTGCGCGCCGCACGTGATGCCGAAGCCGGCGAGGCGGCTCAGTTGCTCCGCGACGCCGAGCGCCGCGACTTTGCCGACCCCGAGGCCGCCGAATTCCTCCGGCACCTCGAGGCTGAGCAGGCCGAGTTCGGCCGCCTGGCGGAAGTATTTCACCGCGAGTCCGTCCTCGCGATGCTCGAGTGCCTCGAGCTGCGGGAAGACTTCCTTGTCCATGAACTTCTCGGCCGTGGCGGCCATTTCGCGTTCGTCGCTGCCGAGGTCTTCGGGTGTGAAAACGAGATCAGGCTTGGTCTCGTTGAAAAGAAAACTGCCACCGGTGAGATGCGCGGGGAGGTTTTGTTGTTCGACCATGGGAGTCGGGAGTTGAGGTTTCGTTAAACAGGAGTCGCGGCGGGAGCCGCCGCTGGCGCGGGCGGATTGAGGCCGAGGCGCTCGACGAGCAGCTCGGCGATGTCGAGGACGCGCGCTTCCGCGCCGTTCGCGGCGACGCCGTCGGTCATCATCGTCAGGCAGAATGGGCAGCCGGTCGCGACCGTCTTGGCGCCGGTCTCGAGCGCTTGCGCGGCACGGTCGGTCGAGACGCGGTGCTTCGGCTCCTCTTCCATCCACATGCGGCCGCCGCCCGCGCCACAACAATGCGTGTTGGTGCGGTTGCGCTTCATTTCGCAGAGGGACTTGCCGCCGAGCGCGGTCTGCAGCACTTCGCGCGGCGCTTCGTGGATGCCGTTTGCGCGCGCGAGATAACACGGGTCGTGATAAGTCACCGGACCGGTCTCGGGCACGCTCGCTCCGGCGACCGCGGGAAGTTTGCCCGCGCGAATCAGATCGGCGAGGAGCTGCGTGTGATGCACGACTTCGTAGGTGCCGCCGAACTGCACGTAGTCTTTGAGCAGCGCGTTCACGCAATGCGGGCAATGCGCGACGATGCGCTTCACGTTATAACGGTTCAGCGTCTCGATGTTGGCGGTCGCGAGTTCCTGGAAAAGAAATTCGTCGCCGAGGCGGCGCGCGGAGTCGCCGGTGCATTTCTCCTCCTTGCCGAGGATGGCGAAATTGACGCCCGCGTGTTTAAGCAGACGCACCATCGCGCGCGCGACCCGTTGGGCTCGACGGTCGTAGGACGCCGCGCAACCCACCCAATAGAGAATGTCGAAGGACGGATTCTCCTTCACGGTCGGCGCGGCGGGGAGCTCGGAGGGCGTGGTCATGTTATTCGAAGCGGGGTAGCCCGGCCTCTCCGAGGACGGGAAGAACCCGCGCCCGGAGGTCGCGGGCTACCAACGCGCGGCGATTGAGGGCAGCGTAGATCATTTGTTGAGCGGGTCGGTCCAATTCGTGCGCTCGGAGGCGGGCAGGCCCCAGGGGTTGGCGTTCGATTGCATGCGGCGCAGCGCCACCGCGGCGGTGCCGCTGAGCGCGCCTTCGGCCACGAGGTGGCGGCGCATCGTGAGGATGAAGGTGAGCTGGTCGATGCGCACGGGGCAGGTGTTCACGCACGCGCTGCACGCGGTGCAGCTCCACAGCGTCTCGGGCGCGATTGTCACGCCGTGCAGCGGCGGGACGTCGGCTTCCTTGCCGGCGGCGAGCGCCTGCGCCGTTTTTTCCATCGCGACCTTCAGGTCCTGCACGACGCGCTTCGGTGAAAGCGGCTTGGCGGTGGCAGTGGCCGGGCAAACTTCCTCGCAGCGACCGCATTCCATGCAGGCGTCGAGGCTGAGGAGTTGTTGCTGATTGAAATGCCGGATGTCCGCGGGACCGACGCGGCCGGTCGCTTCGACTTCCTCCATCGTCACGGGCGGCATCTGGCCGAGCACGACCTTGGAGAAGAAAATGTTCATCGGCCCCGCGACAAAGTGGAACAGCCGCGTGAACGGGATCGTGGCGATGAACGCGAACACGAGGAACGCATGGATCCACCACACCGCGAAGTGTGAGCTGCGCGCATCCGCTTCCGTGAGATTGCCGAAGAACCCCGCGAGCCACAACCCGACGGGCGAGCAGTTCGCGCCGATGCCGGTGGGTTGCTGCCAGAGGATGCGCAGCGCCTCGACCAGGTAACCCGTCACACCGAGCGCGAGAAACGACAGCAGCACATACCAATCCGTGCCGCGGTGACCGAGGGCCGGCGGCTTGCGCAGGCGCCGGGCGATGAAGAAAATCGTCCCGAGGATGAAAAGCAGGCCGAGCACATCGAGCGTGAATTCATAGACGATGTAGTAGGTGCCTTGGTGAAATTTCAGGTTCTTCGAAATCGCGGAGAGAATGTTGTCCGCCTCGAGCAACACGGTGCCGACGAACAGCGCCATGAAGCCCACATACATGCTGATGTGCGCGAACGTGCCAACGCCGTGGCCGACCACGCGTTTTTGCCAACCGGCATCCACGACCACCCGGCGCGCGCTCGGACGAATGTTGTTCCAGATCGCCTTCAGGTTGCCGACGAGCAACTGGCGCGCGCCGATCGGCGTGCCGAGCTGCCAGAGTTTCCAGCGGCGATAAAAGCCCCACGCAAAAATCGCCATGCTCGCCGCGGCGAGCGCGTAGAACGCGAGCTGCGACGACAGCGGAATGTTGCCGAAGGTCTCGCGAGTGGGAGTCATGCGGCAGAATGGTCGAAGTCCGAGCGTCGGAGCGCAGCTTGTCTGCGCCCGAGCGATCCCGTCGGCGCATGGCGGGCGCGGTCAAGCCGCGCCCCTACACATGCGTTCGCTGTGCCTCGCGTTATCACTTCTTCAGCTTCTGAATCATTTCCGGCACGGCTTCGTAAACGTCCGCCACGAGGCCGTAGTCGGCGACCTCGAAGATCGGCGCTTCGGCGTCCTTGTTGATCGCGGCGATGACCTTCGTGTCCTTCATGCCGGCCATGTGCTGGATCGCACCGGAGATGCCAACGGCGATGTAGAGCTCCGGCGCCACGATCTTGCCGGTCTGGCCGATCTGCAGCGAATTCGCCGTAATGCCCGAATCGACCAGCGCGCGCGACGAACCGACTGCCGCGCCGAGCGTGTCGGCGAGACCGCCCACGAGGCGTTCGAAATCCTCGGCGTTCTTCAGCGCGCGACCACCCGACACGATGATGCGCGCCTCGGTGGCGTCGGGCCGCGCGGATTTTTTCACCTCGCGGCTCACAAACGTGGAAAACTTCGCGAGCTGGCCCGCCTCGACCGCGATGGATTCGACGGGCGACGCTGTATCGGTCGGCGCGCCGGCGGCGAACGCCGCGCTGCGCACCGTGACGAACTTGATGTCGCCCTCGAGTTCGACGGTCGCAATCACATTGCCGGCAAACATCACGCGGCGGAACGCCCCATTTTCCCAACCGATGACATCGCTCACCATTGCGGCATCGACGAGCGCGGCGGCGCGCGGAAGCACGTCCTTCGCGAACGTCGAAACCGCCGCGACGACGAGCGTGGCGCCGTGCGCCTTCACCACGTCGGCGATGACTTGCGCGTAACGGTCGGCCAGCGGCTGCGCGAGTTCGGCGTCGTCGGCGACGAGCACGGTTTTCGCGCCGGCTTTGCGGAGGGCTTCGGCCGTGGCGCCGACTCCGGCACCAAGCAGAAGAAAATCAAACGACCCGGCGGCCTGCTGCGCAAAGGCGGCGGCGGCGAAGCTGGCGAGCTTCAACTGTCCTTGGTCGTGTTCGGCGATGACGAGTGCGTGAGGCATGCGAATCAAGTGGAGGGATAGAACTTGGCCTGCTGGGCGGCCATTTCACGCAATTTCGCACAGGGCTCGAAATACGGCGCAACACTCTTCTGTAACCCGTCCAGCCGGGTCACGATTTCCCCGATGCCGCGGCCGTCCGCGTAACGGAGCGGTCCGCCCCGGAACGGCGCCCAGCCGGTGCCAAAAATCATCCCGAAATCCACGTCCTCGGGCGCCTCGACGACGCCTTCCTCAAGCACACGCGCGGCCTCGTTGACCATCACGAGCACCATCCGGTCGAGCAGCGTGGCGTCGTCCTGCGAGCGGCCGAGACCGTCGGTTTGGAGAAACGCCACGGCGGCGTTCGGTCTTTCCTTCGCCCCTTTTTCACTCGGGAAAACGTAGAAACCCGTGCCGGACTTTTTGCCGAGCCAGCCTTTCGCGATCATTTTTTCCAACGTGTCGTTGATCGGCACGGGCCTGGGCAAGCGGTTCTGCAAATCCACCGCGACGTGTTGCGCGACGTCGAGCCCGACCTCGTCGCTCAACCGCGCCGGACCCATCGGCATGCCGAAATCCAACATGATTTTGTCCAGCCGTTGAGCCGACACGCCCTCGTGGAATAAGCGCACCGCCTCCACCATGTAAGGAAGTAGAATACGATTCACGAGGAACCCCGGAGAGTCCTTCACGAGCACCGGCAGCTTCCCAATCGCCTTCACAAAACTCAGCGCCGTCTCCAGCGCAGCGAGCGACGTGCGCGGCCCGCGGACGATCTCGACGAGCTGCATCCGATGCACCGGGTTGAAATAATGGATGCCGACGACGCGGCCCGGATCCGCAAGTCCGCCCGCGATCGCGTCAATCGACAGCGCGGACGTGTTCGTCGCGAGCACGGTGTGCGGAGCGGTGCGCGCCTCGAGCTGTTTGAAGATCGCCTGCTTCACCTCGAGTTTCTCGAGCGCCGCTTCAATCACGAGATCGACGCCCGTCAGCGGCACGTCGGTCGCGACCGGCGTGATGCGGTCCATGCCGGCGGTCGCTTCGGCCGGCGTGAGTTTCTTTTTCTTCACGCCGTCCTGGAAAACTTTCTCCGCCGCCTTGAGGCCCTTCGCGAGCGCAGCCGGCGCGACATCCTTCAGAATGGTGGGGTAGCCGCGTGCCGCGCTCCATTGCGCGATGCCGGCGCCCATGACGCCTGCGCCGATGACAGCCACGCGTTTCACGGGCCGACTCGCGCCCGCGCCGTCGGCACCCGCGATCTTCAGTTTCTTTGCCCGTTCCTGGAGAAAGAAGATGCTCATGAGGCTGCGGCACGCCGGGGTTTGGACGAGTTCGAGAAACGCCGCCTTCTCGAGCGCGAGTCCCTTTTCGATCGGCTGGCCGAGCGCCGAGACCGCGACATCGAGTGCCTTCAATGGCGCCGGATAATGACCGCGCGTTTTCGCGAGCACACCTTTGCGCGCCTGCATCGCCACGATCGGACGCAGCGCCACTGAGCTCATGAGGCCGGGCGCATCGCCGAGTTGGCGTTTGCCCTTGGCGAGTTGCTTCCGCGCGGCGGCGACGAGGTATTCGGGATGCGCGACGTCATCGACGAGCCCGATCTTCAACGCCTGCTGCGCGACGAGTTGCTTGCCCGCGAGAATCACCGCCAGCGCCTGCGGAAGACCGACGAGCCGCGGCAAACGCACCGAGCCGCCCCACGCGGGGAGGATACCGAGTTGGGTTTCGGGGAGGCCGATCTTCGTGGACTTGTCGAGCGAACCGACCCGCCAGTCGCACGCGAGCGCGAGTTCGCAGCCGCCGCCGAGGCATACCCCGTTGATCGCCGCGACCGACGGCACGCGCAGTCGCTCCAACCGCGTGAAGATGCGGTGGCCCATATCGACGATGTTGCCGAGCTGCGCGATCGAGGCGCCGGCGAACGAATTCAGGTCCGCGCCCGCGATGAAGATCTTCGGCTTCGCGCTCACGATGACGAGGCCCTTGAGGTCCGCGCGTGCTTCGAGGTCGGCCAGGTGCGACTCGAGTTCGAGCAACGCCGCGACGTCGAAAATGTTCGCCGACGAGCCCTGCCGATCAAGCGTGAGCGTCGCGATGCCGTCGGCGCCGTAGGTGAGGCGCAGGTGGTTGGTCTTGGCGGTGTGGGCGGCAGTGGATTCGGGCGCGAGGGTGCTCATACGCAGAAATGCCGACGGTGCGCGGCGAAGTTGAGTTGGGAAGTAGCGGCGAGCGCCAGCGAGCCGTTGTTCCTCGGCTCGCTGGCGCTCGCCGCTACAAGGGGACGAAAACCGGCGGCGGAACTCATACGGCCTCCAGCCACAGCGCGCCGCCTTGGCCGCCGCCGACACAGAGAGAGACGAGCGCGCGTTTAGCTCCGCGACGATGCAGTTCCTTCAGCGCCGTGAGCGTCAATCGCGCCCCGGACGCACCGACGGGATGGCCGAGCGCGATGGCGCCGCCGTTGACGTTGAGTTTGTCAGCGGGGATTTCACCGAGCGGGAAATTGCGATCGAGATGCTGGCGGCAGAATTCAGCCGAATTGGCGGCGGCGCAGCACGCCATGACCTGTGCGGCGAAGGCCTCGTTGATCTCAATCAGGTCCGCGTCAGCGAGACGCAGGCCGGATCTGTTCTCCGCCTTCGCCATGGCGTAAACCGGGCCGAGGCCCATGCGTGCGGGCTCGCAGCCGGCGTAAGCGTAGTCGATCAGTCGGCCGATTGGCTTAAGGCCGGACTTTTTCAGACCGGCCTCGGTCATCACGAGCAAGGCGACGGCGCCGTCGGTGATCTGCGATGCGTTGCCGGCCGTCACGGTGCCGCCGCGTTTTTCGAAGGCGGGTTTGAGTTTGCCGAGCGCTTCCGTGGTCTGGCCGTCGCGAATGCCGTTGTCGGTATCTACCGCGGGGGCGTCCTTCCCTTTGCGCGGATAAACGGGCGTGATCTCCTCCTTGAACTTCGCGCGCGCGGCCTCGGCCCGGTTGTGCGACCGCATCGCAAACTGGTCCTGCGCATCGCGTGTCAGTTTCCAGTCGCGCGCGAGGAGCTCCGCCGTCTGACCCATGCCGAGTCCGCACACGGGATCGGTCAGACCGAGCATCAGTGCGATACGCGGCGCGAACAAATCCTTCGGTCGAAACGCGGTGAACGCGCCGAGCTTTTGCCCAAACGTCTTGGCTTTGCCGAGTGCGCCGAACTTTTTCACGGCGCCCTCGTTGTAGATCAGCGGATAATTGGTCATGCTCTCGGCGCCGCCGACGAGGAAAATATCGCCGTCGCCCGCCGCGGCTTTTTGCGCGGCCTGCGTGATCGCCTCGAAGCCGGAGGCGCAGTTGCGCGAGACGGTGATGGCAGGCACCGCCTGCGGGATGCCGGCGCGGAGCGCGATGACGCGCGAGACATTGGCGGCATCGATGGGATTGCCGACGCAGCCGAAGATCACTTCGTCGATCGTGGCCGGATCGAAGCCGGTGCGCGCGAGCACGGCGGCAACGGCGGTGCGGCCGAGTTCGGCGGCGTCGGCCCCGGCGAGCGTCGTGCCCATTTTGGCAAACGGCGTGCGGGCACCATCAACGATGTAGAGCGGTTCTTTCATGGGGCGGAAAAGGGGCCGACAGATGGGCTGGTTGCTTCGTCAGGGACGCCACGCTTGTCGCCGGTTCCCGCACACACCCGCGCCCGGAGGGCGCGGGCGAACACGAGAGGGAGACGTTCATGCCTTGGCTTCCTGAAGGTTGGCCTTCGCCGCGGCAGCCGGCGGCGGCTGGTGGGGTGCGGCGGTGGCCTTGGGACGATTATCCAAAACCTTTTGCTCCTTCAGGGCGACTCCGACTTTTTGCAGCTCGCGCATCTTTTCCGGCGTCTGGAAGACGATTTTGTTCGGCCGGACCTCGAAGTGCGAATGAAGCATGTTGCTGATCTGTCCGTGCAAAACCTCCTCGGGTAGGTCGCAGGTGCGCGTCACGTGCAGGTAAATCTCGTCGAGATCGAGCGGATCGTCGTTCGTCTTGCGCAGCTCGATTTGCCACGAGCCGATGCCGCGCACGTCGTCGAGCGCGTGCTCGAGTTCGTTGAAGTCGATGATCGTGCCTTTGACTTTTTGGAAGCGCATCGAGCGAAAATCCGACACGCGCGAGATGCGACCCATGAGGCGCGGCATGCGCCGGGCGCAATACGGACACGGCTCGTAGGTGAGGCCGTTTTCGATGTGGTCGCCCGTGCGGTAGCGGAGCACGACGGTGCCGCGCTGCTCGAGCGGCGTGTAAACGATTTCGCCGCCGACGCCGTCGGGTTGCACCTTGCCCGTTTCCGGATCGACGACCTCGAAGATGCCCAGGTCGGGAAACAAATGATAGCCCGGCGGCGTGTGCCCCGGCGTGAACGGACATTCGGCCCACGCGAGTTTGGCCTCGGTGAAGCCATAGGTTGCGACGACCTGCACGTTGGGGGACCCGATTTGCGCGCAGAGTTCGGCGAGTTTGCGGCGCGTGCCCTCGGCGACTTTCTCGCCGCCGAGTAGGACGCACTTGAGGCCTTCGACGCGGACGCCTTCGTTCACGGCCTCGCTCAAGACGTGATAGATGAACGTCGGCATGCCGGTGATGACGGTCGGACGGATTTTCTGCATCGCGCGCAGATTACCCTCGGTGCCCATGACTTTGCCGCCGCCGGTGGAAAGGCAAAAGATGTTCCGGTCGATGCCGGAGTAGAACATATACCAGAACGCCAGATGCGGCGCGAAGGGGAACATGTTCAACATCCGGTCGTCGCGCGTGCGTCCGCCGAGGTCAGCGATACGACCGCTGCCGATGCCGAGGTGCGCGATGTCGTGCTGCGAATACAGAAACGCCACGGACTCGGTCGATCGTCCCGTCGTGGCCGTCATGAACGTCGGGCGCCATTCGCGATCGAGCTCTTCCTTCACGCGCGCCTTGCCGCGCGTCAGCGCACGCAGGATCGTGGCCGGACGCTTCGCCAGAACCTTGGGGTCGGGCACGAGGACGAACTCGAGGGATTTGCGCGGGTTGTCCGCGGTCGGCAGCAGTTCCTCTTTTTGCGTGAAGGGAATCTTCGCGAGATCATCGACCGAGCGGATGTCGTCGGCCGTGAGTCCAGCTTGGGCGAACACCGCTTGGTAGTGCTTGGAAAACGGCAGGACGCAGTCGCGCAGGTAACGATGGAGTTTCTGGCCTTGCAGCTCGCGAATTTGCGCGCGATCGAGGCTGTGCCAGTGCTTGGTCAGTTGGGTGGGGGACATGGCGGAACGCGCGCTGTTTGACGCGCAGGGGTTGTTCGCAAACGCAAGATGTGAGCGACATTAGCTTTCGCAAGCGAAATTTCGCCATTGACGAAATCGAGCTCGCGACATTCGCTCCGAGCGACATTCGCGCCCCGCTCACTGAACTGTCACATGGCTGAAACCTGGAAAACCAAGCTGCTGCGCTGGCGCTTCAATCGCTACCCTGCATACCGACAGAGCGGCGCCCGTGTGGTTCGGATCAGTGAGGATTTTCGGGAAATCACCGTAAAGCTTCCTCTCAATCGCCTGACCCGGAATCTTCACGGCACCCTCTACGGCGGGGCGATGTATGCGGCGGTTGATCCGCTCCACGCCGTGATCGTCGCCGCGCACCTCGGGCCGGATTTCCACGTCTGGATGAAATCCGCGCAGATCGACTTCAAGCGCCCCGGCCGCGGCGATCTCTTTGCGACCGCGCGCGTGAGCGACCACGAACTCGACGAGATTCGTGCGGCGCTGACCCGCGACGCGAAACTCGACCGCGTCTTCAAGCTTAACCTCGCCACCGCCGACGGCGAGGTGTCCGCGCATTTTTCCTTCACGGTGCACATCAAGCGCCGTGGCAAACATGAACCCGCCATGAGCGACGTCGTTTTCGCCTCCCGCTGACCATGAACCCACCCCTCACCGGCCAAGTTGTCTTCATCACCGGCGCCAGCCGCGGCATCGGCCGCGCCATCGCGCTCGCCGCCGCGCGCGCGGGCGCGCACATCGTCATCGCGGCCAAGACCACGGAGCCGCACCCCAAGCTCCCGGGCACGATCCACACGGTGGCCGACGAAGTGCGCGCCCTCGGCGTCGAGGCGCTCCCGCTCGCGCTCGATGTGCGCGACGCGATTGCGGTGCAGGACGCGTTTGCCGCGGTCGGAAAAAAGTTCGGCCGACTCGATGCGCTCGTGAACAACGCCGGCGCGATCACTTTGACCAACGTCGAAGACACCCCCGTTAAACGCTTCGATCTGATGCTCGAAGTGAACGCGCGGGCCTTGTTCGTCTGCGCCAAGGCCGCGCTCCCGCTCCTGCGTGCCGGTGAGACCCGCGGTGGCCGGCATATCATCAGCCTCTCGCCCCCGCTGAACGTGAAGCCGCGCTGGCTGACACCGCACGCGCCTTACACGCTCTCGAAATACGGCATGACCCTCCTCGCCCAAGGCATGGCGGGCGAATTCGCGGCGGATAAAATTTCCGTCACGACACTCTGGCCGCGCACGACGATCGCGACCGCCGCGATCGAATTCGCCGTCGGCGCGCAACTCATGGCGCTTTCGCGCGCGCCCGAGATCATGGCCGACGCCGCGCTCGCGATTCTCACGACGATCGACGGCTCGCTCAACGGCCGGAACCTCCTCGACGAAGACCTGCTCCGCGAACGCGGCGCCACCGACTTCACCCGCTACGCGCACGACCCCGCGCATGCCGGCCAGCTCTACCCCGACCTCTTCCTCGACTCCTGAATTGAGACCAACGTCACCCCTGAGGTGACATTGCCTTTCCTCCGCTCATGCGCCCCCTCGCTGAAACTTCCTCCGACTCCACCCGCGACGCTCCACCGGCGAGCGAACAGAACCTGCGCTTCATCCTCGGCCTGAAACTCAACCAGCTCCGCAAGCAGCGTGGCTTCTCGCTCAAGGAAGTCGCCGGCCGGGCCGACCTCGCGATTTCCTACCTCAACGAAATCGAGAAGGGCAAAAAATACCCGAAGCCCGAGAAGATCCTCGCCCTCGCGAAGGCGCTCGGCACGACCTACGACGACCTCGTTTCGCTCCAACTCGGTGAGCGGCTGCACCCGCTGTCGGGCGTGCTGAAATCCGGCGTGCTCGAAGAAATTCCCCTCGCGGTCTTCGGCCTGACGCCGACGGGCCTGCTCGAAATGATGGCGGCCTCGCCGGAAAAGATCAGCGCGCTCTTCGACACGTTTGTGAAGATCGCGCACCGCTTCGACGTCACGGTCGAGCATCTGCTGCTCGCGGCCATGCGCTCCTACGTCGAGCAGAACAACAACTACTTCGAGGAGATCGAGCTGGCCGCGGAAAAATTCCGCCGCAACCACGAGTGGGCGCGCCAGGCCTCGCCCGACTTCGCCCGCCTGCGGGACCACCTCGTCCGCCGCTACAATTACGCCTTCGACGACGCCTCGCTCACGACCAACCCGGAGTTGCAGGGCCTGCGCGCCGTCACGCTCGGCGGCACGGGAAACGCCCCGCGCATGCTCCTCAATCCGCGTCTCACCGAGTGGCAACGCTCGTTCCTCCTCGCCCGCGAGATCGGTTACCGCGAACTCGGCCTGCGCGAAACCGTCACGACGTCGCCGATCGTGAAAGTCGATTCGTTCGACCAATTGCTGAACAACTTTCGCGCCTCTTACTTCGCCGGCGCGATGCTCCTCGATCGCCAATTGCTCGTGAACGATCTGCGGCAATTCTTCGCGCGCTCGCAGTGGGACGGCGCCTCGCTCGTCGCCATCAAGCGCCGCTACCAGGCGACGCCGGAAATGTTTTTTCACCGCCTTTCGCAGATTGTGCCGCACTTCTTCGGGCTCGAGCAAATGTATTTCGTGCGCTTCGACCATCGCCGCGGCACGCCCGACATCCGCATCGGCAAGGAGCTGCATTACCAGCGCATGCACGCCTCGCACAGCATCGGCGTGAACGAGCACTACTGCCGCCGCTGGGTGTCGTTGCGCTCGCTGCTCGATTTCGAACAACGCCAGGAAGCCGCCGGCATCACCTCCACGCTTGCCACCGCCCAGCGTTCGCGGTTCTACGCGACCGGCGCGGAGTATTTCAGCATCTCTCTGGCGCACCCGAACACCCTCGAGCCCGGCATCAACTCGTGCGTCACGCTCGGCTTTCTCGTCAATGACGCGTTGCGCAAGTCGGTTAACTTTTGGGAGGACGCCGCGCTGCCGATGCAGCTCGTGGGCGACACCTGCGAACGCTGCGCCATCGCCGATTGCGAGTCTCGCATCGTGCCGCCGTCGTTGCGCGATCGTGAGGAGCGCCGCGCGGCGCTGCTCGCCGCGCTGCGCCAGTTACCCCAGGTCGGTTGAGTCTGATCCAAAGGAGCGACGATATCTTTCCGCGTAGGACCGGCTTCAGCCGGTCCAGATCCCGCGGCGCGCCGCTTGGGCCGTGTGTAACCGGGGGTCGCTGACCCCGGGAGAACGCTCACCGAACGACGCGACGCCGACGGGCTCAGCGAGCCCGGCTACAGCAAGACTGAACCGCTCGCTACTCCCTCCCTCGCGGCGTGTAGAAGACCTGCACGGCGAAAATCATCGCCACCTCATCGCGGCTCTGCGCCGGCTGCACGCTGCAGCCGAGGTAGCGCAATTTCTGACTCACGATGTTAGCACGGTGACCGGGCGAGTTCATCCATGCCGCCACGACTGCCGCAGCGAAACTCTCGTAAGTGTGATGGCGCAGCGGCTCGCCCGTTTTCGAGTCGCGCAACGACGCCTCGCCTTTCAGCCGGTAAAAACCCACCCCCGGCGGCACATCGTAGATTGAGAGCGTGGCGATGTTCTCGGACACCAGCTTCGGCTGAAGCCCCGTGAGCTTCACGCGGTCGAGCGGCGTGGCGATCATCGGAAACGGATTCGTGTGACTGGGCGGACGGAAAACCGAGCCGAGCCGAGCCTGCGTGTCCGCGGCATCGTCGAGCTTCGGCTCCGCTCCGAAAGGCTTCAATCCCAGCTGCACTCGCACACGGTTGGTCTCGTCGAAGATCGCGCGCGCCAGCCGTGGGCCGTCGAAATCCTCCACCGAAATCACGTCGCTCGTTTCCGCCGCGCGCGCGCCGGCGAAAAAAATCAACGCCAGACCGAGGAGCAGCGCGCGGGATCTCATGCCGGCGCGAAATGAAAGCGCGCCCGCGCGCGTGTCAATCGGCGCGCGACCAAACGTGCCGACGCGGCCCAGGGAAAGTAGCGGGAGCTTCCAGCTCCCGGATCATCCGTCTGCGGCGGGAGCAGGATGCTCCCGCTACTCACGGGCCACGCCCCAGGGGTGCCACCGCGTGCCGCGAAGGTGGTCGCCGCTGTCCCCAGCGGCGACAGCGCACCGGGGCGAACGCCGAGTAACGCCAACGTCCCCTGAACGCCCGATCAACTCAAACTATCCCGCGCTCTGCCCACTGGTGTTCGCCGGAGATGACTTGTTGCGCGAGATCGTAGCCGTGTTGATCGGCGTTGACCGCCACGCCGTCGAAATTCTGACGGATGCGCAACAGCGCCTGGGCACGGAAGTCGTCCACCAGCGTGAATACTCTCGCTTCGGGCTCGCCGTCGCGGAGCAGCTTCTGGGCATAGACACAGGTAGCGGCGATGGCGAAGAGGTCCGTGCCGATGTCGGCCAGCCGCGCGAGGAGCACCTGGCGTTTCTCGAGCTTCGGGCCGAACTTGATCATCTGATGGAAGAGCGTGCGCGCCAGTTTGCGCGACCAGCCGGCGACCTCGCCGAAATGCGCCGCGAGGTGCGGGTGCATGTCGGCCGGCGCGCCGCCGCCGAACGGCAGCCATTGCTTCGGATACCACCACGCGTAGAAGCCCGCCGCCTTCAGCAAAGACCGCAGCCGCTCGCCGGCGGGACGCTCGGAATTCAGGGCGATGCCCGCAACCTTCAGGTGCGGATCGAGCGCCTCGCGCATGATGAACAGGCGCATAATTTCCGAGGAACCTTCGAAAATCGTCGTGACGCGCACGTCGCGCATCATGCGCTCGACCGGGTAGGGATTGGTTTCGCCGCGCGCGAGGAGCGATTCCACGGTCTCATAGCCGCGGCCACCGCGGATCTGCATCAGCTCATCGACACACATCCACGCCTTCTCCGTGCCCCACATCTTGCACATCGCGGCTTCGAGGCGGATGTCGGCTTTCTTGTCGCGATCGACGATGCGCGAGGTGGTGAGCAGCATCGCTTCCATTGCGAAGGCGTGCGCCGCGATCTTGCGGATCATTTCCGCCACGGCGGAGTGCTGGCCGATCGGCACACCCCACTGGATGCGCGTGCCGCCCCACTCGCGCGCAATTTGCAGCGAGCGTTTCGCTGTGCCGATGCTCGCCGCGGGAATCGAGAGGCGTCCGGCGTTGAGCGTGGTGAGCGCGACCTTCAGGCCGCGGCCCTCGCCGCCGACGATGTTGGCGCGCGGCACGCGGACGTTGGTGAAGCGCAACACGCCGTTGTAGATCGCGCGGTGGCCCATGAACTGGCTGCGATGCGGCACGGAGACGCCGGGCGCAGTCGCCTCGACGACGAACGTCGTGATCTGCGTGCGCGGTTTGCCATCGACCAGTTTGGGCGGCGTCTGCGCGGCGACGATGAGCAGGCCGGCGCGGGTGCCGTTCGAACACCAGAGTTTTTCGCCGTTGAGGAGAAACGCCTCACCGTCCTCCGTCGGCGTCGCCTTCGTCGTCATGCGCGCCGGATCGGAGCCGACGCCGGCCTCGGTTAGCGCAAAGGCCGAAATTTCCCCGGCCGCGACGCGCGGCAGGAATTTCTGCTTCTGTTCTTCGGTGCCGAACAGCATGAGCGGCTGCGGCACGCCGACGGATTGGTGGATCGAAAGATGCGCGAACGTGTTCGTGCAGTGGCTCGCGATGAGCTGACACGCGCGGCAATAGGTCGTCTGCGAAAAACCAAGGCCGCCGTATTGTTGCGGGACCTTGATTCCATAGGCGCCCATCCGCGCGAGCCCGGCCATCACCGCATCCGGAATCTCGCCACTGCGATCGATTTCATCGGCATCGACGTGGGCCTTCAGGAACGCCGCGAGTTCCGCGAGAAACTTATCCGCGCGCACCTTCTCGTCGGCATCGACCTCGGTGAACGGATAAATCTTCGCCGGCGCCCAGTTGCCCATGAACAGGTGCGCGACGAAGCTCAGGTCATCGACCGATTCGCGCGCGGCTTCCGTGACTTGGAGCGCGGCGCGCTGGCCCTCGTTCATCTTCGACATGTCGATGACGGACCGGGTCTCTTCGGTTTTCGGATTGGGCGTGTGGGTGGCGGTGGACATGGACGGCGGCCACGACGTGGCCGGAAATTGGAGGGATTTGGTGTCCACTACGGCGCGAAAAATGCCGCAGTCAACCGGCCGGGCCATCGATTGGCCGGGTAACACTTGGCCGAGAGGGGGTGTGAGCGTTCTTAATCCCGGGAATACCCCCGCTCTCCCGCTCCTCTTTTCCCGTGCCGGGCACTTGTCCTTTTCCTGCCCCTGCGTAGCATGCCCGTCCGCTTAGTCGTTCTACCCTATGAAATCCAAACTCCTCGTTTCGCTCCTCGCCGCCGGCAGCCTCGCGCTCGTCGGCACGCTTACCGCCCAGACTCCTGCTGCGCCCAAGCTCACCTTCCCGCAGGCCAGCCCGCCGGCCACCCTCAAGCAACAGGTCGGCATCACCGACATCGAAGTCGTCTATAGCCGCCCAAGCGCGAAGGGCCGGAAGATTTTCGGCGGCCTCGTGCCCTACGGCGAAATCTGGCGCACGGGCGCTAATTCCGCGACGCGCATCTCGTTCAGCACGCCGGTTAAAGTCGGCGGCGCCGATCTGCCCGCGGGCAATTACGAGCTGTTCACCATCCCGACCGAGAACGAGTGGACGTTCATCTTCCAGTCGCTGAAGGACCGCCCGCAGTGGGGCACCTACGCCTACGACCAGAAAAACGACACCGCGCGCGCCACCGCCAAGCCCGTCGCTACGCCGCGTCCGACCGAGACATTCGCCATCACGCTCAGCGACCTCAGTGACAACGGTGCCACGCTGAACCTCTACTGGGAAAACATCCGCGTTCCGCTCCCGATCACGATCGACACCAAGGGCATCCTCGTCCCGCAAATCGCCGCCGCGCTGCAAGAGCCGGGCACGCCCAACCCGATGATGCTCTTCTCGGCCGCGATGTATTACTACGAGAACAACCTCGACCTGCACAAAGCCCTCGAGTGGATCAACACCGCCATCGCCGGCCGCCCCGGCCAAATGTGGATGATTTACCGCAAGGGACTCATCCTTGCCAAACTCGGCGACAAAGCCGGCGCGAAAGCCGCCGCTGAAGAGTCGCTCGCGCTCACCGAAAAAGCTCCCGCCGGCGGTCTGCGCGACGAATACATGCGCCTCAACCAGGCGTTGCTTGAACGCTTGAAGTAACCACCGCTCCCCGCGCCGCGTCGAATCACGCGGCGCTTCTTCTTTCCTCGGCGGCAGGGGCTTTATGCCCCGACGTTGCGCTCCACGTCGGGGCATAAAGCCCCTCCCACCTCCTCTCCTCTCCACCCCCGCTCGATGCCTCGCCTCCTCTCGTCCGCGTCCCTCTGCCTCGCCCTGTCCGCCGCCTTCGCCAGCTCCTCATTCGCCGCTCCCGCGCCCGAACCGCTCGCGCCCGCCGCTATCGCGCAGGAACTCCGCGCACTGGGCAACGTCGGCACTGTGCTCCACGTCGGCGCGCATCCGGACGACGAGAACACCGAACTGATCACCTACCTCGCGCGCGGCCGAGGCCTGCGCGCCGCCTACCTCTCGCTCACGCGCGGCGACGGCGGACAAAACGAACTTGGCCGCGACTTCGACGAAAAACTCGGCCTCCTGCGCACGCACGAACTCCTCGCCGCCCGTCAACTCGACACCGGCCGCCAATTTTTCACGCGCGCCATCGATTTCGGTTATTCGAAAACCCCCGAGGAAACCCTCGCGTTCTGGGATAAAAAGGAAGTCCTCGGCGACGTCGTGCGCGTCATCCGGCAATTTCGCCCCGACGTCATCGTCACGCGCTTCCCCATTCCGCCCGGCAGCGGCGGCCACGGTCATCACACCGCCTCCGCGATGCTCGCCGTCGAGGCCTTCCAACTCGCCGGCGATCCGGCGGCCTACCCCGAGCAACTCGCACAAGGCCTGACCGTCTGGCAGCCCAAGCGCGTTCTCTGGAACGCCTTTCGCTTCGGCGCCAACGCCGGCACGCCGCTCCCGTTGCCCGGTCCGACTTTCAACCAGGATATCTCCGGCACCGACGCCGCGAGCGGACAGGAATTCGGCACGATCGCCGCGCACAGCCGCGCAATGCACAAGACGCAAGGCCTCGGCGGCTTCGCCACGCGCGCCCGCACCGGCACGAACGAGCAAACTTTCCTCCTCATGGCCGGCGAACCGGCCACGAGCGATTTGATGGACGGCATCGACACCACGTGGGCGCGCTACCCCGGCGGTGCCGCGATCGACGAGGCAATTGCGCGAGCGTTCGCTCAATTCGATCCGGCCAGCCCCGCCGCGTCCCTGCCGGCCCTTGCGGCGTTGCACCGCCAGCTCGCGGCCCTGCCGCTCGATCCCATCGTGGCCGACAAACGGGCGCAACTCGACCGCATCATCCAATCCTGCGCCGGCATCCGCGTGCAGACCACGGTCGATCGCCCGGAGATCGTGCCGGGAGAGAAATTCACGCTCACGGTCACGACGCAGGCCGCGGCGCGGTCCGTCATCGCGCTGGGCCGGGACCCGAACGGACAAGCACTGGCGCCCAACGAACCCGCCGTTACGAGGATTGAGCAAGTTGCCGCGCTTAACCTTCCGATTTCGCACCCGTATTGGCTGCGCGAGGAAGGCGCCGCGGGCATCGCCCGCGTGTCGGACCCAAGCCTCATCGGCCTCCCGGACGGTCCGTCCCCGCTGGCGCTCCAACATAATTTCCTCGTAGAGGGCGTGCAGATTTCCGTCCCCGATGAACCCGTCTTTATCACGCGCAGCGAGCAGGGTGAAACGCGCCGCCGGCTCGATGTCATCCCGCCCGTCTCCCTCGCGTTCAACTCCGAGATCTTCTTCATCGGACCCGGCGTCACCAAAAACATCGGGGTGGAAATCTCCGCCGCCCGCGCCGGCTCGGGCACCTTGCGCCTCACGGCGCCGGCCGGCTGGACCGTCACCCCTGCGGCACAGAATTTCTCGCTCGCGCAAGCGGGCGACCGCACGCGTTTCACGTTCCGCGTCACCGCGCCCACCCAGGGCGGCAACGGCCGGTTGATTGCCGAAGCCGACATGGGCGGTCGAATTTACTCCAACCAGCGCGAGGAACTGCGCTACGCCCACCTGCCCTTGCTGCTCCTGCAACCGCCCGCCACCGCGCGCGTCGCCAGTTTCGACCTCGCGATCCGCGGGAACAACATCGGTTACTTGCCCGGCGCGGGCGATTACGTGGCCGAGTGTCTCGCCCAGATGGGCTACACGGTGCGCACGCTTACGGGCACCGACCTCTCGCCGGAAAAATTAGCCGGCCTCGACGCCGTCGTCATCGGCGTGCGCGCATTCAACGAACGGACTGATCTGAAGGAAAATCTTCCCGGACTCTTCGCATGGGTCGAGCAAGGCGGCACCGTGATCGCCCAATACAACCGCCCCAACGGCCTGCTCACTCCGACGCTCGCGCCCTACGACCTCTCGATCGAAGGCCCCGCGCCGCGCCTGCGCGTGACCGACGAAAAATCGCCGGTGACTTTCCTCGCCGAGCCCGCTGCGTTGACCACTCCGAATCGGATCACGCCTACCGACTTCGAGGGCTGGGTGCAGGAACGCGGCGCGTATTTCCCTTCGAAATGGGACGAGTCGAAATTCGTCGCGCTGCTCGCGATGAACGACGCCGGCGAAACACCGCTGAAGAGCAGCGTGCTCGTCGCACGCCACGGCAAGGGTCACTACGTTTACACCGGCGTCGCCTTCTTCCGCCAACTCCCGGCGGGTGTGCCCGGCGCCTGGCGGCTCTTCGCCAATCTCGTCTCGCTCGAAAAGACTGAGTGAGCGCCACCGATCGAGCATAGGTCCTAGGACCCATAAGACCTAAACGTCCCATCCCATGCCGCCCACTCCCGCCAGCCCCACCCCCGCCTCCGACGAGACCCGCACCGGCCTGCCCGGCTTTCGCTCCTGGCGCACCGTCTATTGGTTCGTGCTCGGCACGTTTATCGTCGTGGTGATCGCGCTCGCGTTGTTCTCCCGCTTCTTCGCATGACCCTCTCGCTGCTTGATTGGGTCGTGCTGCTGGGAACGATGGTTGGCATCGCCGCCTATGGCGCTTGGCGCACGCGTCACACCGACCACCTCGACACCTACCTCAAGGGCACGAAGACGACCGGCTGGTTCACGATCGGCATCTCCGTGATGGCGACGCAGGCGAGCGCGATCACGTTTCTTTCGATTCCGGGGCAAGGCTTCGAGAGCGGCATCGGCTTCGTCCAAAATTATTTCGGCCTGCCACTCGCGCTCATCATCGTCTGCGCCGTCTTTCTCCCGATTTACCGCCGGCTCGGCGTCTATACCGCCTACGAATATCTCGGACAACGTTTCGACGCGAAGACGCGCCTGCTCGGCGCCGGGCTGTTTTTACTCCAACGCGGACTAGCGGCTGGCGTCACGATCTACGCGCCGGCCATCATCCTCTCCACGGTGCTCGGCTGGCGGCTCGACTTCACGATCATCGGCACCGGTCTCCTTGTCATTGTTTACACCGTCACCGGCGGCAGCGCGGCGGTGAGTCTGACTCAAAAATGGCAGATGGGCGTGATCTTCGCGGGCATGGTGACGGCGTTCTTCGTGTTGCTCTCGAAATTGCCGGATGACCTCGGCTTCGGCGGCGCGGCCCATCTCGCCGGCGCGCTCGGCAAGCTCGAAGCGGTCGATTTTTCGTTCGATCCTTCGAAACGCTACACCTTCTGGAGCGGTCTCCTCGGTGGGCTTTTTCTTTCGCTCTCCTATTTCGGCACCGATCAGTCACAGGTGCAGCGTTACATCGGCGGCGCCTCGCTGCGTGAAAGTCGGCTCGGTCTCGTGTTCAACGCGCTCCTGAAGATCCCGATGCAGTTTTTCATCCTGCTGCTCGGCGCCCTCGTGTTCGTGTTCTACCAATTTCAACCCGCGCCGGTGTTCTACAACCGCGCCGAGTGGCAGCACTACGCCGCGGGGCCGAACGCGGCGGAGTTCCGCGCCATCGAGGACCGCCACGCCGCGCTGCACGTCGTGAAACAGGAAAAAATCGCCGCGTGGCGCTCGGCCCGGACGAGCGGTGACGCTTCGGCTGAAACCGCCGCGCGCGCCGCGATGGTCGCGGCAAACCAGGCGACCGACGCCGTGCGCGCCGACGCGAAGAAGGCGCTGCTCGCCGCCGATCCGCGCGCCGCGGTCAAGGACTCCGATTACGTGTTCATCAGCTTCATCGTCTCGCAATTGCCGTCGGGTGTCGTCGGCCTGCTCATCGCCGTGATGATCGCCGCCGCGCTCGGCTCGAAGGCGAGCGAACTCAACGCCCTCGGCACCACGTCCACGATCGACCTCTGGCGGCAATTCCGTCCGCTCGCCGCGCACGACGAGGGCCGCAACGTCCGCGTCGCAAAATGGTTTACTGCCGTCTGGGGCATCTTCGCGATCGGCTTCGCGCTCTTCGCCGGGTTCGCGGAAAACCTCATCGAGGCGATCAACATCCTCGGCTCGATCTTCTACGGCGTCGTGCTCGGCCTGTTTCTCGTCGCCTTCTTCTTCAAGCGGGTCGGCGGCACGGCGGTGTTCTGGGGCGCGGTCGCGGCCCAACTGCTGGTGTTTGGGCTCTACGCGTCCCTCAGCATTTCCTACCTCTGGTATAACCTGATCGGCTGCGCGGCGTGCATCGCCTTCAGCTCGCTGCTGCAGTTCTTGCTCCCAAAAAACATGAACCACGGATCACACGGATGACACGGATTACCCAGCCCAACCCTGACTTCCGATCCGTGAAATCCGTGGAATCCGGGGTTAAATGACTTCTCCCGTCATCTGCTTCGGCCAGCAACCGTGCGGATTTTTTCCGCGGCGGTTTCTTTATGCGAAATTCGCGACGGCGCGCCGGCTACAGCAGGAGATCGGCGGCGAAATCGTGTTCTTCTACCACGACTCCGACCACGACCCGCGCGAGACGCAGACGACGCTGCGCCACCGCAAGACGGACGCGCCGCAGACGCTGAACTTCACGTTCGTGAACAAACTGCAGCGCAAGTTCTCGCCGCTCTTCCTCAAACGCATCCCGGCCGACTGGCAACCGAACATGACGCGCAGCCTCGGGGCGTTCGTCGAGCCGCGGGCGATCGAGGCGTTCAAGGCCGTGCGCGCGGACAATGTGGCCGACTTCTGCCTCGAGCAGTATCGCGCAATGGGTCTGCTCGAGGGCGTGCGCGTCGTGAGATCCGGCGATCGCGCCGTGCGCGAAGCCGGCTGCGACATCACGGAGTGTTTTGTCGATGTGCCGCATGAGGGTGAAATCGTCCGCGCGCGGTTGATCGACGGCGCGCTCAAGCTGCACGAGGGCGGCACGAGCTATGTGACGTTGCCGGTGCAACCTTTCACGAAGGCGCAGGTCAGCCCCACGCGCGACAGCCGACTGCGCTGGATGCAATCGATCCTGCACTGCACGCATTACATCTGCGGCGCGGGCGAACAGGCTTATCTCAATCCCGCGGACGCGCCCGAAATCAAGTTCGTGCCGCGCGACACCATCGACCGTTCGGACGAAGCTTGGACTGAGTTCCCCGTCTGACATAGTGCGCGCATGAATCTCTCGACCGCCCCCCTCCTCGCGTTTGGCGCACACCCGGACGACATCGAATTCGGCGCCGGCGCCATCGTGGCGCGCGAAACGCAGAGCGGCCGCCCCGCGCATTTTGCCGTCTGCTCACGCGGTGAAGCCGGCACCAACGGCACGCCCGCGGAACGCACGAAGGAGACGGAAAGAGCCGCGAAGGCGCTGGGAGCGACGGTGGAGTTTCTCGAGCTCGACGGCGACTCGCACCTCGAGCTGCGCAATGCCCACGCGCTGAAGCTCGCCGCCGTCATCCGCACCGTGCGCCCCGCCCTCGTGCTCGCTCCGAGCCCGGAGCCGAACCAGCACCCCGACCACTGGCGGCTCGGACAGCTCGTGCGCGACGCGACCCGGTTGGCACGTTACGGCGGGTTGAAGGAGCTGAAGAGCCAGACGCCGCACGCGATCGGACAATTGTTTTTCTACGCGCTCGGCCCGGGCGCGGAACCGCGCGACCTCTCCCCGGTCGTCATCGACATCTCCGCCAAGGAAGTGATGGCCGCGTGGACCAAATCCATGGAGGCGCACGCCTCCCAGATGAAAACGCGCAACTACGTCGAACTCCAACTCGCCCGCGCGCGCGTCCACGGCCTCAACGCCGGCGTCGCCCACGGCCAGCTCCTCTGGCCCAACGACCCGCTCGTCTTTCATTCGCTGACCGACATCTCGCGCGGCGCGCGGCGTTTCTGAACCCATCTCATGGCCACGAAAAGGCACCAGAAACCGGGAGCGAGCAGGACTTGCACGGCGCCTATAGGCGCGCGGAAAATTGCGGGCCGCGCACATCGCTCCTTTGCGCCTCTTTGCGGCCAT
This sequence comes from Opitutus sp., assembly GCA_013821985.1. GTDB lineage: Bacteria > Verrucomicrobiota > Verrucomicrobiia > Opitutales > Opitutaceae > Didemnitutus. The sequence goes on along the minus strand of PNJQ01000002.1, from coordinate 89,348 downwards.
TTTGACCATGCCTGATCGCCCGTTGAAACTCGCCATCACCTGCTACCCGTCCGTCGGCGGCAGCGGCATTCTTGCGTCCGAACTCGGCGAGGAACTGGCGGCGCGAGACCACGAGATCCATTTCATCAGTTACGAGCAGCCGTTCCGCATGCCGGACGGCCCGCGTGTGTATTTCCACCCGGTGGTGGTAAACAGCTACGACCTGTTCAAATACCCCGACTACACGCTGCCGCTCTCCGTGAAGATGGCCGAAGTCGCGCGCGACCACGCGCTCGATCTGCTGCATGTTCACTACGCCGTCCCGCACGCCACCGCCGCCGTGCTCGCGCGCGCGATGCTGCACGAAGAACACCGCTTGCGCATCATCACGACACTGCACGGCACCGACACGACGCTCCTCGGCCGCGACCCCGGCTACGGGCCGGCGATCCGGCACGCGTTGGAAAACTCCGACGCCATCACGACCGTCTCCGAATTCATGCAGCGTGAAACCGTGCGCCTGCTCGGCGTGCAACGTCCGATCGAGGTCATCCATAATTTCTTCGAGCCCCACGCCTGCTCGCACCGCCGTGAGGAAACGCGCCGCGAGCTCGGCCTGCACGACGGCGACGCGATGCTGCTGCACCTGTCGAATCTCCGTCCGCTCAAGCGCATCGACCTCCTCCTCGACACCGTCGCGCTGCTTAAGCCGCGCCTGCCGTTCAAACTCGTGTTTCTGGCCGGCGCCGACAGCACGCGGCTGGCCGATGATGTGCGCCGTCACGGCTTGCGTGACCATGTCATCATCCGCGAACGCGTCACTCAGATCGAAGACTATCTCCAAGCCGCGGATCTCGGCATCTTCACGTCCGAAGTGGAGAGCTTCTGTCTCAGTATTCTCGAATTGATGAGCGTCGGCGTGCCGAGTGCGGCGTTCGCGACCGGTGGCATTCCGGAAGTGACGCTCGACGGCGAGACCGGCGTGCTCGCACCCTTCGGCGACACCGTCGGCCTCGCCGCGAAAATGGAAGCGTTGCTCCGCGATCCGGCGCGCCGGTCCGCGATGGGCGCAGCCGGCCGCCGCCGCGCCCGCGAAAAATTTTCGGCTGCCACGATCGTGCCGCGTTACGAAGCGCTCTACCGTCGCGTCGTGGCAGAGTCGCACTGAGTGCGCCGCGGCCCATCCCGATGCGCGACGCGCTCACGCTCGAATGTCCGCATTGCGGGGAGACGTTTTCCCTCGCGCTGGACGTGAGCGAAGGCAGCGCGGAATTCGTGGTCGATTGCGAGGTTTGCTGCCGGCCGATGACCGTCGCCGTAACGATCGAGGACGGCGAACTCGTTGACGTGCAGGTCAGCGAAGAGTGAGCCCGACGCGCCGCTTGCGTTTGGGCGCGGGTGTGATTGGTTGACCGTCCTGTTCTTTGTCGGCGCAACGACTGGTCGCCCGTCACCCCCAATTTCTGGGCGTGTTCCGGATTCGACCCTAGGTTAGAGTGCGCAGCTGCCGGTCGAGAGCCGAAGGTCTCTCGCAAATCTCCCTTCGAAAAAAACAAACGGCACCTACGAAGAAATGCCTCTGGCGGCCTAACTAAGGCCACCTCGTTCTCACTCTGACTCCTGCTAAGGGCTGAGAACGTCGACAGCAGGAATAGCGGTGACGGCCGTCGTGACGTTGCCGCCGTATCTTCGAAACCACGGCTGGCCGAGGGAAGTGCGCGTGTTCTGGCGCTCCTGAGGTGAGATTTAAGAGGACACTACACCGGTAGATGCGGCGCGCGAAAGACCCGGGGCACAGGGGTTCAACTCCCCTCACGTCCACCATTTTTAAGCTTCGTATTTAGAGTGTCTTGCGAGAAATTTGGGTTGCCGATTCCACTCCACCCGCTAAATTGCCGCTAGAATGGCGAACAAAGCGAAGGGGTTTTCGATGACCAAAGGGCGTCGCGAAAGCGGCGCGGAGTATTGGATCGTTCGCGGGACGCTCAATGGAAAGCAGCACCGTAAGGAGTTTAGTGACTACGGTGCGGCCAAGGCGTTTCAGGAACAGCGCCACGCCGAGGCCGGCGGGTTCTCCGCCCGTCACCACAGCGTTCTGACCTCGCTCTCACCTGATGAGCTGGAACAGGCAGAAGCATTCTTCGCGGAGCTCCGGCGCGAGTGGCCCGACCAGACCGCCGCCGATGTGCTGCGCTATTACGCGACCGTCGTGCCTGTATTGCCCGCGGGCGAATTAGGTGATTTCGCGCCCGCACTGAAGCGACTCAATGCCCTGCATCCCGGCACGTCGCTCGCCGAAGTGTGCCACTTCTATTCGTCCAATCGTGGAAACCAGGTCAGTTCGGTGACCCTCGAAAGTGCGGCCGAACATTACCTCGCCGACGTCTTGCGGCGGCGCAACGGAGGAACCCTGGGAAAATGGCAGTTCGACCGAATTGGCCAGGAAACGCAAAAGCTCCTGCGTCACCTTGGGCAAAGGGACTGCCGCACCATCAGCACGCTCGATCTGGAGAACTATCTCGACGGGACATCGCGCAACCGCGAAGGCCTGAAAGGCTATCAGAACAAGACGTGGAACAACCGGCGAGGTGTCCTGTGCACGTTCTTCTCCTACTGCAGCCAGAAGGGGTGGCTGGACCGAAACCCGGCAGTCAATCTGAAGGTGTGGCGGAAGGCAGAACTTGCGATGGCTCCGGTTCACTACCTTTCTGCGTCCCGCGCGCTCGAGCTCCTGCGGTATGTGGAGCAGAACCACGAAGGTCGCCTGGTGCCCTACTTTGCCCTGACGCTTTTTGCCGGCATTCGGCCCTCCTACGCGGACGCCGAGATCACTCGTTTTGAGCCCAGCTGGGTCAATCTGGTCAAAAATGTGATTCAGGTTCCTAAGGAAAAATCGAAGGTGAAAAAGAAGCGGGAGATCAAACTCGCCCCCAACCTGCGCGCTTGGCTGGAAGCCTACCCGTTGGAAAAACATCCCATCGTCTGCCGCAATTTCCGCAATCTACTCCTCGCCGTCCGGGAGAAGTTCCAGCTGCAACACGATGAGTTGCGCCATACGTTTTGCACGATGCTGGTGGGGAAAACTCAAAGCGTTGCTGACGCCGCGATGCAGGCGGGAAACTCGGAAGCGATCCTGTGGAGCCACTACCTGGACTTGGTCGGCCCCGAAGACGCGGCCGATTTTTGGAACATTTATCCTTCGCGCTCGTGAACTACCGGCGAGGCACAGCGGTTTTGAAGCGGATGTGTCCCTGGCGCTGTAGTTCGCGCCAATACTCTGCTTTCTTCGAAAAGAGGCGCATGTAGTCGCGGTCATTGGGAAATCCGCAGAGTTCCCACACCTCGATTTCTTCCCGGAACGCGAGCCAGTCTGGACGATACCTAAAGCGCAGCTCCTCATGCCTCATCGATCGCTTTTCAAAGGGAAGTTCGTTGAGGTGCGCCAGCGTCAGGGGCTTGTAGACGGAGACGCCCGCGGCCAGCTCGTCTTCGATGGCCGACCGCTCCGCTCCGCTGTCGACCGAGCAGACGGCGGAGCTGTGCACGGCAATCGGCTGGATGAAAAACCGCGATACCGCACCGCTGTCTTCGTCCAAGAGACCAATGAAGGCATAGGGGCCTTCGATTAACGCCCCATGAACGGACACGGCGCTGGCGCGACGGAGCAGCGTAGGGATGAGGACTCGCACCGGCTTACCCGGCATCAGCCGATTGTGCCTGAACTCCTGAATTCCAAGATACCAATACGGTGAGGGAGCCGCGACGTTTCGCAGCGGCGCGATGAAAGGCTTACAGAACCCGCAAACCAATCTGAACCCGTGTTCCTTTGCCAACTTCTCCGGGTCGATTCTGGGTTTGAAGTCGCGAGCCGGATGGCTGGCTAATCGCGCCAGGAATCTCGGGACGTCACACATGCCATCCATGACGAAACACGCGTGGTAGCTTTCAGCGATGCGCCCACGCGCCCACAAAGCAAATCCCTCCTCCGCCTCAATGGAATTGTCTCCTCGTGCAAAAATTGAATGCGGAAACCGCCCATCGCCGAACCGTGCCCAGCGACGAAAAACGCAGTCCACCGTGTGGGCTGATGCTCCATCCTGACAGCGAATATGGGGGCGCACCTCCCCGCCCTCCGATGCGACGACGATCAACCGAAGTTTTTCTCCCGGTCGGCAGCAGCAATGGCGCTGCTTGGCCGACCGAAGCGACGCGATCCGCTCCGGCCAAAGATCGAACGGCGAGTCGAACTCATGGTGCGTCCCGTCCGCGTCCAAGTAATTAGATCCGGATATCGCCATTTAAAAACTGGGGAAATCCGGCTCGTGTTCCGGAGGCGTCACGCGCGTTAGTCTCTCGCGGACCAAACCTAAGAGTCGGATTCCAAGCGAGCAATCAGCTGCCGGAGGGCTTGCTCCAACTCCGGGGAGTTCCGCGCTTCCAGATTCTGGACACGCGTTACGAGCTGCGACTGCGATTTCTCGAGCTGCTCGATGCGCATCGCGAGTTTCTTGGCCAGTGCCATGAGATTTTGATCCATGAAATGCTCTCTCCAAAACGGCCTCTAGCGCGAAGACTTGAGGCGCGGCGCGACCCGGTAACGCTGTTGGTCGGTCGAATTGAAGAATATTGCCTCCCCCTCCACTGACAGGCTCGCCCGCGTGCGCTGCAGAGTCGAAAGCAGTTTGGTCGCGGAGACTCCTGTCGTTTGCTGGGCGAGACGGTCCATCTCCGACAGTTGTCTCTCCGCTCGTTGAGCTCGCCCCATCTCGTGCTTGAGATTCCCCTCCAGATGTTTCGCCACTGCGACCGCTGCCGCGGCTAACAGCATAAAGAACACCATCATCGCCAGCAGCGTTCGAACCTGTGCGCGGTGTCGCTTCTCCTTCGACGACGCGCGGTGACGCTGTTCGTCCGCCAACGCGCGCTGCACGGCCAGTTCGATATCGCGCGTCGTCGGAAGACTCAAGGTGCGCAGCGCACCCTCGAATTGGAGGCACAGCGAGCGGTTCCCCTCCTCCTGGGATGAGATGATTTTCTGCTCCTGCTCCGTCATTCGCGCGATCATGTCGTCCCACATCTGTGAGAGAGCGGGGCTGGGCGGGACCCGCTGTATGACCACGGTGCGGGAGGGGCTCGACGCGGATTTCGGGCTGTCCGTTTTTGTATTCGATTTCGAATTCATAGTTGCGAAATACGATCTTGGCGCATGGCGTCCCCGTCCCGTCCGCCTCGAAGACGCGCGGAAGGATTTTCGAGGGCACCGCCCCGGCGAGGGCATCGCGCCAGCGTCTGAGGTCGATCCCGCCTTCGTCTCCGACTTGGAGGGTGACGGCACCCAGTTGTTGGGCGAACGCCTCGGCTTCCATCTCGGTGAAGGCAGGCAAGCGTCGACGCCGTTGGGGCTCGGCGGGGGATGCGTACCCGCGCGCGCGATTAATGTCTTCCTGAATGGCCCACAAACGCTGGTTGTGCGCGCCGTCAAAATACGGCTGCACGCGTTTGCCGTTCGAAAGGTCAACGTTGGCGACCAGCACATGAGCGCAAAGCCGATGGAGAACGGGCCGGAGATCGACCGCCGGGTCTCCACCTGCGCGCTCCTGGTGGAGCACCACCACTACGGCAAGGTCGTCGAGGTCTACATCGGGCAACAGTGCGGCCAACAACACCAGCGCATCCTCGACGATCTGGGCGCGACTGGGGCGATCGCCGAGGTCATGTGACATCGCGATGTGAGTGTACGGCGCGGCGGAGTCGACGATGCCTAGGGCTGCTTCGACGAGCGCGCGGTTACCATACAGCAGCACCGGCGCGCGCGGGTCATCGGCGCTCGCGCCGAACAAATAAGCCAGATTCTCTCTAAGAAGAACGATGATCACTGGCGCCTTTCGTTTCGCGGAGTGCAGTGACTGCCTCTTCAACGCGCGCCAATGCCTCCACGAGCTCGCACGCTTCAACCGGTGGGTAATTGGCGACTATTCCATCGCGAATTGACCGAAGAAGATTTCGGCACGCGAGCAATTGCAGATCGCCGACCTGAGCGGGCTGCACAATCGGGCCATGGCGCCGGCGGCGACGGGACGCATCCGGCGTTGCAGGCAACAGCTGATCAGCTGCTGCCACCACCACGTCGCCCAGCGTTGCCTGCAACGCTTCGGCTCGAGCATGCAGCCACTCGGCCGCTTCCACGGTAAACAACACCTTCGTCGGTTTGGAGCGCGCACCTTGCGGGGGACGATTGTAGCGGAGCGTGCCGCTGTCTTCCATTGCCGCTGCCACCGCTGAGCGAGCGGCCTCGGCAAGTGTTGGACCCCGCGCTCGCAGGCATTCGACCCCAGCAACTGTCAGGCGGAGGTTCAGGCGGACGGTCCCGGCGGGGCCGGGGCCGCTGGGTTCTTGCAGGTTTCTTTTTTTCATCTGCTCTTCCACTCCTTCAAAACCTCATTTACCGCCCCCTGAACGCTTCTCCCCGGAAATCTTGCGTGGAGGGAATTTTTCATTTCTTGAGACACCAAAACCTGCACAAATTCGTACCCCTTCTCACGCATGCGGGCCCTGAATTCTCGCGACCTTTCCGTCGAAGTTGCCGCGACGACTGCAGCATATTTTTTGGACTTTTTCGGCCGCATCTGAACCGTTGCAGGCAACACAGCACGACCGACTGCAGCCGCTGCCTGTGACTGCGCCGGTGACGATACTGCCGGCGTCGCATGCAACGCAGCGGCCGTGACCTGAGGTGCAGGCAACTGGGCGAAGAGCTCGCCTTGGCTTTCCGAACTAGCCGTTCTTGTTTTCATTATTTGGAATTCCCATTTTGGCCGCGATTGCGGCTTCGACTGCGCCGGGCAGGATAAAACCAGCGACGTCGCGGAGGGCGCAGGCCGCCATGAGGGCCCGCAGTTCCTCTTCCGTCATGCCCCAGCGCCGAGCGAGGTCTTGCACCTGCACCGGACCGCAACTTGCATTTTTCGGCGGACCGGCGATAATTGTCTCGGGCATGAACTCGGATCTCGCACGTGCCGCGCGCCGCACCGCAGTCCAGACATTCTCGCCGCGACCGCGGCGAACTGGGCTGGAGAGGGAAGGTTGAGACCCGGAAATCATGTTGCTACCGACATTGTAGCACTCGTTCTCCGGGGGCCCGAAGGGTTGCGGGACGACCCGCGGGCTGGCGGGATGCACGTTGGGCCGCACTGACACGGGACATAGTCGATTTTCCACACGCTCCTGTGGCTCTAGTTATATCGGTGTCGCTTGGGAGCAGCGACGGCGGAGGCAGTTGCGACGAGCTGAGGTGCGCTAGCAAGCTGCCATCAACCACTTGCATGCGTGCTGCAGGACGGTTAGCACCAGAGGGATAACGGGCAGGAACTGGGCGAAGAACCAACAGGCTGCGACGGCCGCCCCGATAACAGCGCCGCCGTTTCGGAGTACTGACCCGAGAACTGGGTTTTCCCGATCGAGACGGCGGAGGGCCGCGGCCACGACAACTGCCTGCACCGCCCCTGCCGCTACCGCCCAGATGGGTGGCAAATCGCGGAACACCACGAACAGGAGAATCGCCACTCCGCAGCGTAGGGTGACCGCGTACACTGCCAGCGAGAGGAGCAACAGCATCCAAGGCGCGACGGCCAAATTCGATGCGACCGACAGCCCGTTAAAGATGGGTGCGAACGCCCCGTCTGTTTGCCAGCCGGCCCAGTGCAGTCCGCGCAAAATCAGGACGGTGACAGGCCACGTCGTAGGGTCAGCGGCAATACGCGCACCCGCGACCGTCGCGACGAACCCGATGAGGAACCCGAGCGAGAACAGCTTCCCGAGGCCGAGGTTCACCAGCTTGCGGTAAGCCTCGAGGAGCGCATGGAGCCCCATGGCGAAATTGTGGATGGAACGAATCATCGTCCTTCCAGATGCCGTCCCGGCACCGCGAGCCTCAGTCCCGCCCGCACGCTTATGCGCGCCACCCGCCGCCATTCGACCACACCAGACCCGCCGAGTTGCCGGCAGGTGAAAGTTCTTTCGCAGACGAATCCTCTCCGCCGGCTACACATTCATGTTATCCTCCGAGCGCCGAAGTCCAAGGAGATTTTCACCCGCACCGCCGAATGCTGCGCTCCCCCGAGGCGAGTCCGCCACTTACCGCACTGCACGGTACGTCGCAGGCCAAGGATTTCGTACTCACCGATCCCGTGTCGGCACCGGTTTCGCCCTCTCTCGGAGGCGCAGCTCGGCTCTGGCCCTCTGCAACTCGCGTTGCGCCATGCAACTCTCCAGGTAGCGCATGTTCTGACCCGAAGCCACGCCCGCCTCGGGATCGTAATGTTCCCGTCCAAGCTTCAATTGGCCCGCCAGCCCCTGAAAGTCCTCGGTCGTGAGCGGCTCCAAAATCAGGTGTTGGCCAAACCGGGCGAGCAGCTCGGCCGGGATCTTGCCGGCGCGCTGGACCTCGCTGCGCCGGTCAGTCTCCGCTCGTTGCGCCCCGAACCCAAGTCCTGGGCTGGTCCGCTCGAAGATCTCTTGCCATGCGCCGGTGGCGACCACCAGGGCGTTGCGCCGGAAGAGAAACCGGTCGCGGTCGGTCCACGGGGCGCCCGGAGCGCCGTCCAGAAGCATGAGCAACTCGCTCAGTTGGCCCTGCGACCAGGCGTCAGTCCGGGAGCCGGCCAATTTATCCGCCTCCTCCAGGTGCAGCACAAAACGGGTCCCTTTCCGGACGTGGTCCAAAACGACCGTGAGCGAGGTCGGGTCGAGCTTGGCTCCGGCGGGAACCCAACTCGATACCCCGACCCGCACCGCCTCGAGGCCGAGCTGGTCGGCCAACCGGCGGACCAGATGGGACTTCCCGATCCCGGTCGGCCCGATGATCAGCGTCGTCCAACGCGGCGCGATTGGCCCGAGGTCCCGGCCTTCGAAGAAGACTTCGGCGATCGCCCGCAGCTCCTCGAACACCCGCTTCTGGGAGGCGGTCAGGAGCAATTCGGTCCGCGGTTTGGGAGTCCCCCGGAAATCCTTCCGACCTGCGCGGCTGGCTTGGGCCTGGATCCACGTCCGCTCCTCGGGGCCCGGGGCGCACTGCCATGCGTCCCTCAAAAGCTTGTCCAACAACTCCGGGTGTTCCGCCACGAAAGACGGCGACGCGAGGAGGCAACTGAGTGCCGCCCGGTTGCGGCTCAAAAATCCTGCCACCGTCTCCTCCAGCACGGCACGATCGGCGGGCGTCAGCTCGTTTTTCTGGGCAACCACGCGGGCGAAGACACCCTCCAGGAACTCCGGCCGCAGGCCCTGCCAAAAGTCATTAATTGGATCGTTCATGACCCGGAGATGCAGATCCGCGGCTCCGCTGCCGGCATCAGTTGGCGCCCGCCGACGGTGCCAGGCAGCCGGAGCACCACGGCGTTCAGCTCGTCCTCCCGGGGCCGCAAATACGCCGCCGTCACCAGAGGCGAGCTGTGGCCCAGCAGCATTTGGGTGGCGACGAGGTCGTGTCCGGTGGCCTCATACACATCGCCCGCAAATGACCGCCGCAACCCGTGCGGGGCCACGGTGCCCTGCAGTCCGGCCCGGGCGGCCGCCCGCGCGATGATGTTGTAGGCTTGCTGCCGGGTGAGCGGCTGTCCAGCCCGCCGCGCCGACGCGAAGACGAAAGCCTCCTCATCCGGCTCGCAGCCCCCGAAGTCCGCGGCCACGAAGGCGTGGATGGCGTCGGCCAGCGCCGCATTCACGGGCACTCGCCGCGACAGCACCCGGCGCCGATGCGCCGATCGACCGCCCTTCAGCTGACGGCGCGGCACCTCCAGGACCTGAACCGGTCCGCCGTTCCGCCAGAGCTGTCTCCAGCGCAGCGAGAGGATCGATCCCACGCGCAGCCCGGTGTTGAGGCCCAGCGTGGCGAGCAGCTGGTCCCGGGTGCTGTGCAGCGCGCCGAGGAGTCGATCGCGCTCCCCCACTTCGATAAAACGTGCGATTCCCATGATGGGGCCCAGATGCAAGGAGGGACGCTGCGCCGCATTGCACCGCGCATTTGACGCGCCGCATAAACTGTCAAATCAGCCCAGCCTTGGATTGGCCGGGAGAAGTGCGCAGGCTTCGCCCCATTCCGGCCCCTTGCACCCTGCCGCCTTAGTCCGGGCCTGTTGCCCCTTCCGGTCGGGTCACGCGGCAGCCGGCGCGCGCCGTCACGACCCGGCCGCCCGACTCAGACCTGATCCAAGTGGGGACGGTATTCCGGGACCGTTTTCTGGATCGCGAGCTTGAGCTGCGCGGGCTCCAGCGTCGTCACCTGGCGCTCAATCTCGTTCACGCATCGTTCCGCCCATTCCGGGGCGGGAGGGATCTGCGCCGCGAGCAGCGAAATGCGCTCGTGTCCGGTCGGCTGGAGCAGCTCGTTCTTGTGCTGCAATTCCTCGAAAAGTTTTTCTCCCGGACGCAGCCCGACGAATTTGATTTCGATGTCCTCGTCGGGCCGCAACCCGCTCAACTCGATCAGCTGGCGCGCGAGATCGACGATCTTCATCGGCTTGCCCATATCCAGGACGTAGATGCTGCCACCGGTGCCCAGCACGGCCGTCTTGAGGACGAGTCCGACCGCTTCGGGAATTGTCATGAAGTAGCGCGTGACGTCGGGATGCGTCACGGTGACCGGCCCGCCGGCGGCAATCTGCTGCTTGAAGATCGGGATGACACTGCCCGACGAACCCAGCACGTTGCCGAAGCGCACGGCGATGAAACGCGTCTTCCCTCCACCATGCGCTTGCAGGTGCTGCAGGTGCATTTCCGCGAGCCGCTTGCTCGCGCCCATCGCACTCGTCGGATTGATCGCCTTGTCGGTTGAAATGAACACGAACGTCTCCACCTTGCTCGCGGCGCAAAGCTCAGCCAGTAAGCGCGTGCCCGTGGTGTTGTTCTTCACCGCCTCACCCGGTTGGCGCTCCATCATGTAGACGTGCTTGTGCGCGGCAGCGTGGAACACCACCTCCGGCTTGAAGCGCTCGAAGATCGCCTGCATGCGCGGGGTATCAAGGATGTCCGCCACAAGGGGGACGATCGTGCTGCCATAGCCGCTGTCGTTCAGTTCGCTCTCCACGTTGAACAGCGCCCCTTCCGATTGCTCCACGAGAAGAAGGCGCTCCGGCTCATAGGAGGCGATTTGACGGCAAAGTTCGCTGCCGATACTGCCACCGGCACCCGTCACCATCACCACCTTGTCGCGCATCAGCTCCGCGATGTCGTCGCTGCGCAGATCTACCGCCGCGCGCCCGAGTAAGTCGTCCACTTGGACAGGGCGAATCTTGGTGACCTGAACGCGACCGGTGGCCAATTCGGCCATGGAGGGAATGATTTCTACCTTGATGCCTTCCGCCGAGAGCACCTTGTAGATTTCCTGGACCCTCTTGGCGGGTGCCGAGGGCATTGCGAGCACCGCGCTGTCGATGGGGTATTCTTTGCGAAGGCGGATGATTTCCTCTGGGGAACCCAGCACAGGGACGCCGTGAATGTTGCGCCCGTGCTTGCTCCAATCGTCATCGAGGAAGAAAACCGGTTTTAGGCCGAGCGAGGGGCGTGACTGCGCCTCCTGCGCGAATTGCGCGCCGGCATCGCCGCCTCCAAGGATGGCGATCCTTCGCACGGCTTTGCGTCCCGGTGTTTGGCCCCGCTGGCCGAACCGCTCGCGATAAACGCGAAACCCCAAACGCAAAAAGCTCAAAGCACCCACCGAGAGAACGAAATCCGTCAAAATCACGCCGCGTGGCGAAATCATACCGGGCGTTAAGCCGAGGCGCAGCAGGTAGGACGCGAGATTCGCGATCGCCATCGCCGCCGCGATGCGAAGCAAGTCGGGCACGCTGAAGTAAGTGAGGAGGCTGCCAAACTGCCGAAACAACAGCAAGGCGCCCAATTTCACCGGCAGACTGAAGGCGACCGAAACGAGCCGCTCCTGTTGGAACTGCTCCGGCACCAGAAAATCGAAGCGCAGCTCGTAGGCAAAGAACCGGCAACCGGCGAGCACCACCGAATACAACGTCACCAGCGCCAGCGTGCGGGTGATATGCTCGACGAGGACGGACTTGGTCGAAAAGGGCGGTTCGGACTTCACTGATTTTGTTTCGGGAGAAATTCGGGCATGGTGGCGTCACCGGGAGCAGAAATGCCCTTGCGGGAGACCACTTGCCAGAATGTCAGAAACAGGATGCGCAAATCGAGCGCGAAGGAGCGGTGGTCCACATACCACACGTCGTGCGTGAATTTTTCCTCCCAACTCAACGCGTTGCGCCCGTTGATTTGTGCCCACCCGGTGATTCCCGGCGGGACCTCGTGCCGGCGGCGCTGTTCGGCCGAGTAGCGCGACAAATACTGCACCAACAGCGGACGGGGGCCGACCAGGCTCATCTCGCCGCGCAGGACGTTCCAAAGCTCCGGGAGTTCATCGAGCGACGTGGCGCGCAGCCACCGGCCGAACGCCGTTAGCCGGACTGCATCAGGCTGGAGATTTCCGGCGGCGTCTCGTTCATCCGTCATCGTCCGAAACTTGACCAACTCGAAAAGCTGTTCGCCCGCCCCTGGACGCTTTTGCCGAAAGAGAACGGGGGAACCAAGCTTCACGCGCACCAGCGCGGACAACACGGCGATCACGGGCAGCCACACGGGCGCAGTCACGAGGACCACGACAACATCGAAGGCACGTTTAACCGCGAGGCTCAAGCCGACGGAATTCTGACCACATTGGACACCAACCGGCGCATCATGGCTTCCAAGGCTCGAACAGTCGGGGGTGATGCCTTTGCAAGGTCCACGCTGGGAATGCTGGTTGCCCTCATCTCGTGGTTACGAGCGAGATTTCCAAGCCTTTCGGACCACCGAAACGACGCGTTCAAGCTCGGTTTCGGTCAAATTTGAGCCTGACGGCAGGCACAAACCATCCGTGAACAACCGTTCAGAAACAGCGCCTCCGTAGCAGCGCGTGCCGGCGAAAATCGGTTGCAGGTGCATCGGCTTCCAGACTGGACGCGCCTCAATGTTCTCGTCCGCAAGCGCCAGCCGCACCGCTTCGCGGTCTGTCCCTGAGATCGCCGGATCAATCGTCACGCACGTCAGCCAACGCGTGCTGCGTCCATATTCTGCCTCCGGCATGAAATTCAGGCCCCGCAGATCGCCGAGATGCTTCTGATAGTAGGCGCAATTGGCCCGCCGTGCGTCGACGCGTTGATCAAGCACGCGAAGTTGCCCACGACCGATCGCCGCGAGGACATTGCTCATGCGATAATTGAAGCCGACCTCCGAATGCTGGTAGTGCGGTGCCGGATCGCGCGCCTGCGTCGCCCAGAACTTCGCCTTCTCGATTAGCTTGGCATCATTGCTGACCAAAGCGCCGCCGCTCGAGGTGGTGATAATCTTATTCCCGTTGAAAGAATGAATGCCGCAGAGGCCGACCGAACCCGGCGCAACGCCGGGCCGGGAGGAGCTGATGGCTGAGAGCTGAGGGCTGAGAGCAGACGGCGGAATGTCTTCTTTTTTTTGCGATTTTTGCGCCTCTTCGCGGCCAAAATAAACCGCTCCGAGCGCCTCCGCCGCGTCCTCGATCAACGGAATCTCGTGCTGCGCACAGGTCGCCACAATCGGATCCAAATCCGCACTCTGACCGTAAAGGTGCACGAGAATGACAGCCTTGGGCTTTTTCCCGCGGCGCATGCCGTCCTCGATCGCCTCGGCCAATCGCGCGGGATCCATATTCCAAGACCGTTCGTCACTGTCGACGAACACCGGCACGGCGCGTTCGTAGAGAATCGGGTTGGCGCTCGCGGAAAACGTCAGCGTCGAACACAGCACCTCTTCGCCCTGCTGCACGCCCAGCCAGCGGAGCGCGAGATGCAGCGCAGCCGTCCCCGAAGAAAGGACCGCCGCCGATTTCGTGCCGGCGCGTGCCGCGAGTTCCTGCTCAAACGCATCCACCTGCGGCCCCACCGGCGCGATCCAGTTCGATGCAAAGGTCTCTTGAACGAGCCCCAGCTCGTCCGGACCCATGTGCGGCGAAGAAAGATAGATGCGCGTTTTCACAGTTTTCAGAGAGAAAGCACGCAGGCGACACCCCTCCACGTCAATGCGCCAAATGCCGCTGCCCACTTATCCCGCGCGAAGACCAACCTCTTCCAGCGCTCGGAGTAGTTGCTGCCAACCAGCGTCTCCGGCAAGCTCCTCAAACGGCCGATCGCTCGAGACTCGGATAAAATACTGTTCAGCGGGCGGACGAACGGCCTGCAATGCGGCATCGCGCCACCAGCGCCAAGCGGACGGCATTTCGCTGGCGCGCTGACCGTAGTCATACAAATCGTCGCCCACCACATGCCAAAACAGCACGTTCAGCTTTTGCCCTGATGGCGCCTTGAACAGCCGCCACTCGCCTGGCCGGACCGCACTCGCAGCCGCGACCGCGTGTCGCACCTTTTCGCGCGACCAACCGTTTTCAACCCAGCAGCGATCAGGAGTGTGAGATGAGACTAATTGAACCGGCATTTTCCCCGGTCCCCAGTAAGCGACATAGAGTGCCACAGTGCCGCGCCCCGAGCGAAACTCGCGGAAGTAGGCGTCGTCGAAGCGCAGCGTCTTTTCGACTGCCCCACTCACCGCTTCGTTCTGCCCCAAGGGAAGATCGGTTCCAGACCATCCGGGCAAATCCTCTGGCAACACTTGCCGCAGGTGTTGACCTCGTCCGACCTCAGGTGCGCGCTTCGGCAGCAATTGCAGGACAATCGCGCTGACGAGGGTAAGGAGCACGGAGATCAGAATCGCCTTTTTCATCGCCCATTCTCCTCCCACCCGAAATGTTGGGACAGTTCGGTCAAGTCGGTGACCACGATATCAGCCTCCTCGTCTGGATTCGCGACGTAGGTTGAGTGCTCGCCTCCTTCGCGTTTGATTCGCACCGTCCTCCAGCCGAGCGCACGCGGTCCCAGAAAATCCTTCCGCGGATTGTCGCCGACATAGACGTAGCCGCCGGATTCGCCCGGGTAGCGCCGCATGACTAGGCGAAATCCTTCCGGGCAGGGCTTCCAAAAGTTCCGCCCTCCCAGCGCGTCCGTGATCACGCGAAGCTCGATGCGAGGGTCAAGCGCAAGCGCCTCGATCTTATTCCGTTGGACCGCTTCGAAGCCGTCTGTCAGCAAAGCGACATTCACCCGGCCCACCGCCCTCGAGAGAAGCCGCGCGGCGTCAGGAAATAAAGTGAGCGTTGGTTGATGAGAACGATACGCTACGACAAGTTCGCCAACCAGTTCCGGACTTATTGGCACATCCATTGCGTCCAGCGATTCATCGAAAATTCGCCCACGGAGTCCCGCTTCAAATAATCGAGTAGCGGTCGCCGAAAATCCATCCACGCCGAGTTGCGCGCGCAGCCACTTCCCTGCCGCCGCGAATCCACCCAAA
Source organism: Opitutus sp. (assembly GCA_013821985.1). Taxonomy (GTDB): domain Bacteria; phylum Verrucomicrobiota; class Verrucomicrobiia; order Opitutales; family Opitutaceae; genus Didemnitutus. The sequence goes on along the minus strand of PNJQ01000002.1, from coordinate 73,952 downwards.
ACGAAATCACGCTCTGGGAAGAGCGTGTCATCCACATCGAGGACCAGCGTGTGAATCTTCCACGGATCAATCATTGAGGAAGACTGCGGCATCGTAACGGGTCATCAGCACATTCTCACGCCAATCGTTTCCGATCGTCGAAGGTAGCCCCAATGTTTCCTCCATCAACCACGCGGTGAACCGGGCGCCAGCGCGATGCGCCAATGGAAACCCTCCGCCAAATCTAGCGTTGATCTCGATGATGTGCACAGCTCCCGCGGCATCTTCGATGGCCTGAAAGCAAATGCAGCCTCGAGCTCCAGCGAGCTTAGCTCCGAGCTCATCGGCCAATTGCTCAAGCTTGGGATGCCGCATCGTCACACCTTTCGCGACTTCCCCCGCGCGCACTTCGATTCGCTTATGCGGTATTGCGCAGCGGAGTCTACCTTGGGCGAGATCAAAATAGAGGTTCACCGTGAACTCGGTGCCCTTGATAAACTCCTGCACCAGATAACCCTGATCGAGAGCGGGATCGTAGAGTTCAACCGCGTGCTGGATTTGCCTGATGCCCACCGAACCGCTTCCTGAAATCGGCTTGGCGATCAGCGGGAAGCTGCAGCGCGTTGAGTCCGACCGGGCATCTTCGATCGTAAGTGTCCGCGGGGTTGGCAGCCCGGCGTTTGTCAGGAATTCGTAGGTCCGCAACTTGTTGTTGGCAATGCGGGCGACGGCGTGTTCCGACACGACCACATTCGTGCCGACGGCCGCGAAGCGATCACGTGACTCGGAAAACGCCATGATGCCGGGATCGATGGTCGGAATGATCAAGTCAATGCGTTCCGACTGGCAAAGCGCAAGGAGCTGCGGCAAGAATTCCGGAGCGTTAATCTTCGGGACAAAGAAGGCCTTGTCGGCGCGGCGGGCCGCAGCGCTCGTCTCAATATCGACATCGCTGCCGAGAACACGCACATCGATCCCGAGTGCCCGGGCGTCCGAGCGGAACGCCTCCAACAACTCCACCCGCCGACCACAGGAACTGATGAGAACGGTTAATTTCATGGCGATTCGTGGCGATAGTGGGGGAAAAACTCACCCGCTTCCGCGCTGTTGTCTGCGCGCGAAGCTAGCGAAAGTCGCTCGTAGTCCCGCGCGCGGACGATATACCGCCAAGTCTTGAACGGGAAAACCACGCCGCCGAAACCGAGTTTGAAGGCGAACAACGAGTCCTGCCGGCCGCCGACACCGCCGCCGAGGTGGAACCATTTCACGCCCGCTGAAATCGCATCGCGACACACCGAATCGAGGAGGAGCTTCGTCGCGGGATAACGCGCGACGCCGTCGCGGGAGCACGACAGGTGATATTGCAGCAGCTCGCCGCAGCGCACAATGATCGCCATCGCGCAGGCCACGCCGTCCTGAATGGCGACATGCAACTGGGCCCCGAATTGCTTTGAGGAAAACATCTCCCGCAATTCGTCCTCGGTGTAGAAGTAGTGAGGCTTCGCTCCGAGTCGTTTCATCGTTTCGGTATACATCCGGGTGAATTCGCCGAGGTAGGCCAGCTCACGGTCATGCCGAATCCCACAGCCCAACTCGCGCAGCCTTCGGATCTCGTATCGGTGGCTTTTGCTGAGTCTTCGTTCATAGGCTTCAAGCCCTTCATGCAAGGGCACGGCCACGGTGTTGCCGACGGGCTCCACGATTCCGATGCCAGGTCCCCGATTCAACGAATCGAGCAAGGGGTGCATGCGTCCGAAGACCGAGACCACATTCCGCGCAGAAAGATAACGATAAAAGGCGGCCCCAAATCGCTCAACCATCTCGCCGTCCGTTTGACGGGACGACAGCAATCCGATATACCCGTAGACCGATCGGGCATCGTAGAGCGTCCCCTCGCCCGCCCCCTGCAAAGCCCGCGGTATTTCACGCAGCATGAGCGGCACCGCAATGAGTCGGCTGCCTTCGCCGTAGATCACTAATTCGGCCTGTCCTCCCTCGCGACGCTCCTCCAGCGCGTGGTAGTCTGCGGTGTGATAAAAATCGAAATTCTCGATGCTTCTCAGCAACGCGTGCCAGATCCTGCCCTCCGTCGTACGCAGCACGCGAATCACGCCGGAACTGGATCGCTCCACCTCAGTTGAGCACGTCGTGATCACAACGAAGGCACAGCGGGCGCGATCGCCTGCCGCACCAAGACGAATTGCAGACGATTCGGCGGGGCAGACCACTCGGCGGCTTCAAGCCTCTGCCAGGATGAAGCGGCGTAAGGAACAACCGTTTGTTCGGGCTGGAAACTCGCCCCACGGATAACAGCCACCGCTACGTCCGGTAACTGCATCGCGAGATTCGCCAGCGTCGGCGACGAGATCCCCCGGTAGGTCCCGGAATAATGTTTTTCGACACGCTGGACGATGGGACAGGCTGCATTTGGAACGAAACCCACCAACCGGCCTCCCGGAGCGAGCAGTCCCCACAGCATCCGCAGTGTCTCGTTCGGGTCGACATGCTGCAGCACCTCGCACGCGCAAACGATATCGTAGCGCCGGTTTAAGAGCACGGCCGTCGGTTGCGAAATGTCCTCCTGCGACCATTCGATGGTGGGATCGGACTGTCGCAGCGCTTCAATCGTAGTGTCGACGTAGTCGATCCCATGCACGTGCGCACCCAACGCATGCAATCCGCGCGCCAAGGGCCCCAGTCCGCAGCCCACGTCCAGCGCGCGCTTCTCCGCGAGAACCCCGCAGGACTCGATGACCAGCGCATACTCCTGCGCCGTTACGCGATCATTCGACATGCCGACGCGTTTTGCGGACTCGAGATCGTGCCGCCCGTGCAAGCCGCTGAAGTAAGCGTGCCAGAAGGAATCGCGGTCGTTCATTTGGAGGCAGTCCTCCAGCCTTGGCGTTCGAGATGCAGCGGAAGGCTTACGCTGTAGGCGTCCACCGCCACACCCTCTCCGCCCAGCACCTGAAGCGGCGTGCGCAACAGGATGCTCCAGTAAAGAGCGGGCGAAAGCTGTTCCACGAATTCGACGTCCTTGGCCAGACGCTGGTCCCACCCGAGGCAATTTCGGCCCGAAGTCTGCGCCAGTCCGGTCAGTCCGGGACGCACGAGTGCGCGCCGACGTTCTGTCGGTGAGTAATAAGGCAGGTATTCCAACAGGAGCGGACGCGGCCCCACCAAACTCATCGAGCCCGCAAGCACGGAGAAAAGTTCCGGCAATTCATCGAGACTGGTCTTGCGCAAAAAAGCGCCGAGACGTGTTATCCGCCGCGCATCGGGCGATGCATCGCTCGAGGAGTAAGGCGCCGTAGTCATCGTGCGAAATTTGACCATCGTGAACGGGCGCTCCAACAGTCCGGGGCGTTTCTGGCGGAAGAGAATGGGACGGCCCATCGTCAGCAGGATACTTAACGCGACTGCGGCGAACAGCGGTAGCAAAACCAACGCGAGAACACCCGCGATCAGAACATCGCACGCTCGCTGCCAGGCTGGCAAGATGGGGGCTTCTCTGATTTCCGCAGGGTGGGGTTCCATTCGAGAATCGCTTAATGGCAGCCGCGCGACGTGCGTTCAATTCTTTCCACGAATTGCCGGGCCAAGTTCGCCCGCGCGAATTCCCGCTCCGCCAACTGGCGGGCACGACTGCCTTGGACCGTAAGTTGGCTCCGCTTGTCGGCAAGACGGCAGAGCGCGTCGGCAAACGCGACTGGGTTGCGCGGCGGGACCGACTCGCCGCAGTCGTTGGCGCGGACCAATTCCGCCAGCCAGCCCGGATAGTTGATCAGGATCGGAAGACCGGCGGAAATGTAATCGAAAAATTTGTTCGGCGATGTTCCATAGTAGAACGCAGGCACGTCAGCCAGGATTTGCATCCCACAATCAAAACTGGCGGTGATCCGCGATAGGTCGGTCTTCTTCACCGGAGGGAAAAACAGACAGTTGTCCAAGCCCTCAGCCTTCGCGCGCGCGACCAGCCCATCCTTGCACTTCCCATCCCCAATCAAGACGAGCTTGATGTCGCATCGGCCGCGGCGCTTCAATTCCGCGGCCGCATCGAGCACGGCATCCAAGCCGTTGGCGATGCCATGTGCGCCGGTGAAACCGGCGACGAAGTCACCCGCTTCGATTCCGGGCAGCTTCAATTTTTCACGTTGCGCCGGCGTGAACAGATCGAGGTCACACCCATTCGGAATCATTTCCACAACGCGTCCTTTCAGCGCACGTCTCTTGATTCCGTCGACGATGCCGGGCGAAAGTCCAATGCACGCGTCAGCGCAACGATAGGCCATCCATTCGAGCGCGCTCATTCCGCCCAGCGCGATTGGGTTTTTCATTCCAAGCGCCCGCGGCAGCTCAGGCCACAAATCGCGCACTTCGAAAACGAAAGGCTTCCCCCGACAGCACAATTTCATCGCAATGCCGGGGATCGCCGCAGTGAGCGGTGTCGAGGACGCAAACAAGAGGTCGTAATTTTCCGGTAGCGCAAGAACCACGCCTCTCCACGCGAAGTGCAGAAACAGCCATGCTCGGCGGAGCAAGCTGTCGCGATTCGAGTAGTTGAGCGGCAGCGCAATCACGTCAATCCCGTCGATCACTCCCCGGCTCCATTTGCGCTTCGCGTCCCAAGAGAGATCGAGCGCGCTACGCTCGCTCCGCCCGCAAACCATTGTGACCGAATGCCCGCGTTCGACCAACGCTCGCGCGAATTCGTAGGACCGAGTCCCGCCCGATCCGTCGGGCGTCGTGAAATGCTGGTGGAAATAGAGGACCCGCATGTCAGACCGCGGAGAACGTGGTGGTGAGATTCACGAGCCCCGCTCCTTCCGCTTCAAACAACAGGGAGCAAGCCGGCTCAACCTCGCCATAGTGCGGCGACCACCAGCCATGCGCGGTGGCTGCATCAGCGCGGACTAACCGGGCCGTCACGGTCACATCGGCCTGCCACGCGATGCGGAAGGACTTTTCGCCGGATGAGAAAGACACCTGCCGGCCCTCTTCATCGAGACACCATGGACGTTCGGCCAAGCGCCAATGCCATTGCACACCTCGAGCCTTCGCGCCGATGATGTGATCCTCCACCACGAAGCGGCGTGGTTCGCTGACGACTCGCCGAGTCCATTCTACGCCCAGTTGATTGTAGCCGTCATGACTGGCGGAGAATCCAGACTCCTCTTCACGCACTTCGCCGCGAGGCCACGGCAGATAAAGGAAACGACTGAATTTTTCCATCGGCTCGCGGCCATCGATGATGAGGACGTTGTGCTGCGCGCTGGACCCGAGCGCCGTGAATCGCTCGCGCGAATTGTAGGAGAACGAGCCGCCGTCGAGTGCCATTCGCTGACCGTGCGCCCAAACATCCACGTGCAACATATCCGCCTGCGAGGGCCGGTGGCGAAAGCGTGTTGGGCAACGCAGAAATATCCGCCCAATCTCATTCCGCAATTGCGCGCAGCCAGCTTCTGGGGCGTGCCAGCGCGGCGGAATTTCGAACGCGCGACGCGGCAGTTTCTCCCACCCCATCACCAACCACGCCACGGCTTCGTCCCATGGTCCCGCACCAAACGGCAGCGTCTTGCGAAAGGCCGCGCTCGCAAGCTGCGCGGCGGGTCGCAAATCCAGAAACTCGGCGTCAGTCAGCAGCAGCACATTCGCGCCGTCGTTCGGACCATAAAGCGGCGCGTGCCCTGTGCTCGCCTCGATCAGTGGCAGCAGGAACTCCGTCGCTCTTCGACCGGCTGCGTCCAGCCACTCGGGAACCGAACTGCCCGCACCTACGAGCCGATTTTTTGCCCACACCAAGTCGTGCAGCAGCACGCGATGATAGATGAGCGAGTGCTGCGAGAACCCTCCATCCGCGTAGACAAGTTCTGCCAGCTGTTTTTCCAATTCTCGCATCCCCTTCCGTAGCCACGTTGCGCTTTCCGGATGAGTGGGAATCGCCAGTGCCGCCGAAATCAAACCAACGCACTCGCTGACGCCGTGATTGTTTTTTTGGCTGAGCGCGTAGTCGATGTTGGCGGCAATGCGTCGCCCCGAAGCCACAACGAATCGCGCCAGCGCCTCGCTCCGCTCTATGGGCACCGAAAGATTTTCGGCGGCAAACAGCACCGCCATCAATCGGAATGTCGCTTCCTGTCCGCACATCCAGTTCGGCCCTCGATTCGGCGGGTTTCGCTCGCACCAGTCGGCGAATAATTTCCAGAAAGCGTCGGCATAGCGCTCTTCGCCGGTCCACCGATGGGCGCGCACCAGAGCGAATGCCCACGAAAACCGGCTGAGCTCCCACACGCCCTTAATATCTCCAAAGGCGAAATCGCCGAGTTCGCTCCAGTGTCGGTCCGCTGGAGCAGTTTCTCCGCTCAATTGGTTGCGGTTCCAGTCGGGAGGAAATCCGGCGTCCACCGCGCGGTGAGAAAACAACCGAAAGCGTCCGCGCAAAATCTCATCAGCTTGTGCAGTCGAATTCCCGACGTCAGCGGGACGCGTCGCCTCCGGGGGACCCGACCGCCACGTGGGCGACGGCAGCTCGCTCCAAGTCCGCAGCGGCGTTAATCGCCGCAATCCGCCCAGCCTGCGGCGCATCGCGTAGCTGAATCGAAACAGCGCCCACCCAATTCCGAGATGACGGACGAGCGCGAGATAGCTGGCCGGAGAACGCATCGCGGCTCAGCGCCAAAAACCGCGTGTATCGATGACGATCTTGTCGCGCAGGAGCACGCGATCGATGACGGAAAATTGCCGGTGATTCACCAGCAACACCACGATATCAGCCTGTCGCACGGCGTCATACGCACTCATGAAAACGACGTTCCCGTTCGCGGCGAGGTTGGCCGGCAATTGTTTCACGTGAGGCTCGACCGCAAGGACGCGACCGACGCCCAGCTTCGCGAGTTCCATCGTGATTTCCATCGCCGGGCTCTCGCGCAAATCATCGATGTCCGCCTTGAAGGCCAGACCGAGACAAGCGATGGCCGGATTCTTGAATTTTTCCGCGGCGACGCGGACGCGCTGGACGACGTGGTGCGGCTTCGAATCATTCACCTCGCGCGCTGTGCGGATCAGCGGGGAAACATCCGGCGCCGAATGCACGATGAACCACGGGTCAACGGCGATGCAGTGTCCGCCGACGCCGGGACCCGGCTGCAGGATCTTCACGCGGGGGTGCCGGTTGGCGAGTTTGATGAGTTCCCACACGTCGATGTCGAGCCGATCGCAGATGAGCGACAGCTCGTTCGCGAACGCGATGTTCACGTCGCGGTAGGAATTTTCTGTCAACTTCGCCATCTCCGCGGTGCGGGCGTGCGTGAGAAAAATTTCGCCGGTGCAAAACTGACTGTAAAGTTCCTTCGCTGCCTTCCCGGCCTCCGGCGTGAGGCCTCCCGCGATGCGATCGTTCGCGACCAGTTCCTTGAGCATGCTGCCGGGCAACACGCGTTCAGGGCAGTAAGCGAGCAACACCTCAACCGACGGCAAACCAAGTCGCACCCGCTCTTCGCCTAGCCACCACCGCACGCGCTCCGTCGTTCCAACGGGGCTGGTGGATTCTAGGATGACGAGCGCGCCGGTCGCGACGTGCGGTGCAATGCTTCGCGTCGCCCGTTCCACATACGACAGGTCGGGAATTTTCTCACCGCTCGGCGCGTGGGTGAACGGAGTCGGCACCGCGATGACGAAGGTGTCAGCAGGCACAGGCTGAAGACCGGCCCGCAAATTTCCGCTCCCGACCGCCGCCTTTACGAGGATGTCGAGGTCGGGCTCGTGAAAATGAAGACCGCCTTGGTTGATGATGTCGACGACATCAGGCCGCACATCGACGCCGAAGACCTTTAGGCCCTTCGTGGCAAAAATCGAAGCCGTAGGCAGGCCGATATATCCTAATCCGAGGACGCAAATGTCGTATTTCATATTAGGTCGGGGAAAGAGCGGTTTCGAGTTGGGCGGCGATGCGGGCCGAGGCCTGTCCGTCGCCGTAGGGATTGCGCAGTCGCGAGCGCTCGGCGTAGGCGGCGGGATCGTCGAGGAGTAGCGCGGCTTCGCGGAGAATCGCCGCCTCGTCGGTGCCGACCAGCCGGCTCGTCCCCGCCGTCACTCCTTCAGGCCGCTCCGTCGTTGATCGCATGACCAGCACGGGCTTCCCGAGGCTGGGCGCTTCCTCTTGGACGCCACCGGAATCGCTGATGATGAAATGTGCGCGATCCATCGCCCAGACAAAGTCCTCGTAGCCGAGGGGCGGGATCAGCGCGATGCGTGCGTGGTCGCCGAGCAGGCGGCGCACGGGTTCCTGCACGTTGGGATTGAGATGCACCGGATAGAGAATTCCCAAGTCCGGGTAACGGTCGGCCAATTGCGCCAGCGCCCTACAGATATTTTCAAAACCCTGGCCAAACGACTCGCGCCGGTGTCCCGTCACGAGCAGCCAGCGGATTGGAACGGGCGCAAAGAATTTCCGCGCAAACTCCGTTGGCACGCCGATCGACACCGCGCGCGCGGCCGCGTCGTTCGTCACGACCCGCTGCCGATCGCGCATCCAGAGCAGCGCATCGACCACGGTGTTGCCGGTGACGAAAATTTGTGCGGCCGGAATTCGCTCCGCGAGCAGGTTCTCCCGCGAGAGCTCCGTCGGCGCGTAGCACCAGCGCGCAATCGGATCCGCCAGCCGGCGATTCATCTCCTCCGGCCACGGCGCCTCGAAATCGTAGGTGCGCAGGCCGGCCTCGACGTGGCCGACCGGAATGCGCGCATAAAAAGCAGCGAGCGCCGCGGCGAAGGCGGTTGTCGTGTCGCCTTGCGTTAGCACCGCGGCCGGTAGCGCCTCTGCGAGCCAGCGGGTCATTGCCGTCAGGACCCGTGCGGTCAGGTCGGGCAGCGTCTGGTTGTGCTGCATGAGATCCAGATCGACGTCCGGTCGCAGTTCGAATGCGCGCAGCGTCTGCTGCAGCATTTCGCGATGCTGGCCGGTCGAGACCAGGACGGGCTTGAGCGTGCCGGACGCAGCGAGCGCCCGATAAACCGGCGCCATCTTGATTGCTTCCGGCCGGGTCCCGACAATTAAGGCAATAGTCTTCAAAAGTTGCAGCGGATGAGCTTAGGATTCGGGACCTGCGCGCTCAATCTTCCCGAGAACTTTGGCTGGAATGCCCACAGCGATGGAGCCGTCCGGGATATCCGTTGTGACGACGCTGTTTGCACCGATAGTCACATTATCGCCAATGCGGACGCCGCCCAACACTACGCAACCTGCTCCCAAGTAAACGTGATTCCCTATGACTGGAACGGGCCCGCCAGGATGCTTCGTTCCAATTGTAACATTTTGGGCAATGGTGCAGCTATCACCGATCCGGGCATCGGAGTGAATGACAATGCCGAGAGACAGGTAACCGAGTTTCACATCCCTCCCGATGCTCGCCGAACCTGGGACCCAGCCGGCGAAGGTAAGTCGGTTGAGCCAGTCCAAAGTCCGGGAGGTTCTCTTAAGACCCCATAGGTGCAAGCGCCTTGAGACGCGATACGCTATGACCGCCGGACTCATATGCTTAATTTGGCCATTGGTTCATTCACTTCATAGCGACCCTCGTGCCCATCCAAATCGAGCGCGAGCCGCCGCGCAATCTCTGGCACGCTCCATGTGAAACCCAATGCTTCTGAATTGGAAATGCACTGCTTGCGAAAGGCCAAATCCACGTGCAGCTTGCGCACGGCGGCTTCATACTCTTGATCAGTCGCGCAAGTGAACCCATTCCAGTTGTCCCTGACCAGAATGCCGTTAGCCGATCGGACCCCAGTCCCCGCGAGAATTGGCAGACCGAAGGAAAGTGCGTGATTCAGAACCACGCCCCACCCTTCATATTCCGCAGGATGAATAAAGATATCGGCCCATTCATACTGGCGGGCGAGACGATCCGGGGCACAAAAGCCCATGAGTTCAACCGGCGCGGCCAACGCAGCGACGATGTCCCGCAGACGTTCTTCTTCAACACCCGTGCCACAAATGCGCAATTCGATCGGGAGGGTGTGCGATAATTTCGCGATAAATTCGACCAACCATTCATAACGTTTCCTCGAGATCAACTGGCCAACGGCCAAAAGCCGCAGGGGACGGTTGCCTGCCTCCGAGGCCTCCTCGCCCAATGAATGAGGCACACTCTTCAAGGCTTTCTCGGCGTATCCGAAATTGAGCGCTGACCAATCAAAGCCCAGTGCACGAAAATCGTCCACACACCCACTCCCCATTGCCAAAAGCGTGCCGTTCGCATACCCGCGCAGCGGCCGCAGGATCGAGCGCCTCAAAGCGGCGCGATTATTGTGCTTCAATCCCTCAGTCGCAACGTATACTTTTTTCCCTGTCCGGAGCGCCCGCTTTATCAGCAAAGGCATCGCTGGAAATGGATCGAAGAATCCCAGAAAAAAATAGGCTTCTCCCATCGCAATCCAGCGGGCCGCAGGTTTTGAAAATGCAGCCGTCCAATTGCCAATTTTCTCCACCGAAGAAGGTTCCGTCCAGTCATTGCCACTGCGGAATTCCGGCATGTTCTGCCACACGAGATAACGGCCGGTTTGCTTCCGCAAAGCATAGGTTTGCTCGAGAATATCGCAGACGTGTCGATTGTAGTAGGGAAGCGCGGCAGCAAGCATCAAGCCGGCCTCCTTTGACGAATTTCCCGAAACATAACGAAAATGATAATCAGCCAAAATATATTGGTCACCAAGTTCGCGAAATTGAATAAGAGGTAATTTTCGTAGAATCCGCGGACAAGGTAGAAGATTGTAATAGACCTCAGCAAGACTGCGAATTTCGTATCGACGGCCTTCAACGCGGTTAGCTTGCGCCAAAAGGAACCCAACAACCCCAAGACAACGACCAGTCCAGCAAATCCGGTTTCAAGCGTTGTGCCTATGTAGCCGTTGTGAACGGTGAAATATATACCCTCGTTGAAAAGCACGTATTTCTGCCCCAAGCCGAGACCTAGTGGATTCTCCAGTACCATATCCTGCGCACGTTGCCATAAAATAATTCGCCCTTCAGCAGTCCGCTTTATAGACTCAAATATGCTTAGATCGTTCGCGGATTTGAACGAGGCAAACTGATCGATCAGGCCTGTCAACCGACCGGATAGCACTGTCGCAAATACCACCAGAATTCCTGCGAAAATGGCCCATCTGCTGCTCTTCAAATAGGATCGTGAAAAAAGGATGGCGACGCTCGCCACGCCCGCAGCCAAAACCGTTCCGCGGGCCGCAGAGAAATAAAGTGCAACAATCGAAATCGCCATCAGCACGATCCGAGGTCCCACCTTATGCAAGAATGACAGGAAGAGCGTGATTCCCGCATAAAACGCGATAGTCTGCCAACGGTAACTATTCTGTCCAATTTCATCACGGCAAAGCCAGACTGCAAACACCACGTAACCTGCACACAAAACGCCCAAGTAACGCAGCAAGGATTTGAATTCTTGGATGTTAAGTCCGGTTGCAAGTCGGTAATAGATAAATATCTGCCCAAGCACGAGCACCCATTGACCGAAAGCTTCCAGCTTTTCGTGAGTGCCCGCTAAGTTCAATAGGCCGCAAAACATAAAAACTCCAAGCCAAACGATAACGCTTTGGCGAAGCCCTCGACGAGCGAACAGAGCGACGACGGCGCCGATGACGTAGATCCCCGCTAAGGCGTAGCGCAGGAAAGTATTCTCGCCGCCTTCTACCGATGGGACTAGGACGCCAAAATAGTAGACCAGCAATAGACACGTGAAATACACTGAGAGCGCCCGTCTTCCGAAACTCTGGCCCGCTTGAGGGGATCCTAGCGCCAGTGGTGAAGTTTCGGCGTTGCGCAAGAGTCGCGGTGGCGCTAGCTCGTATCTGGATCGGGATACATTCATTAATACGGAAAAGATAAATATAGTTTTCTGAGGCGCGCCAGCATCCGTTGTTTGGAAAACAACTCAACGGCTGAGTTCGCGAAGACTGGACGCATCGAGTTTTCGGAGATCGCCTGAACTGCCCGGACGATCGCCGCGGACGAGTCGGGCTCTATTATCACCCCTCCCGGCAGACGCTCGATGATCTCCGGAATTCCTCCCACCCGCGAGCCGATAACGTGCAGTCCAGCGGCCGCGGCTTCGAGAAGTGCCACACCCAAGGCCTCCGCGCGCGAAGGCAGCACCAAAGCGGTCGAACGCCAGAGTATCTTACGCAGCGTCTCTTTTTCAACCCGCCCTGCATAACGGACCGTGCCGGCCTCGCGGCTCGCCTGAACCAAACGCGGAAACGCCTGCTCCACCTGCTTTTCGGTTGGACCTACCACGGTCAACTCGCACACCCCGCACAATTGCGGCATTGCAGCCAGCAGCAAGTCGAGGCCCTTGCGCACAAAATCCGTCCCCACGAAAAGCAGCTGCAATCGACGCCTATCACGCGCCAGTGGATCATCCGGCAGCGGCGTGGGCGGACGGTAGATTTCGAGATCAACCGCCTTGTGAATCGTGACGACATTCCGCGCGCGAGCCGGATGATAGGCATCCAGTACCGCGCGCCGTGTATACTCCGAATTGCACACCGTGACGTCCTGGTTTTCTACAAAGCTCTTTTCCCGCCTGCGCCTCAGCCAAAGCGAAATCCCTCGCCGGAATCCCTGGTGCCTGATTACGTCCCGCCAGCGTCCCGGTAACTCAGCGTTCTCGTAATCATTGATTTGGCCAAACACTTGGAAGCCGCCCTTCAACACCAAGGGATCGAGGTGACAGTGGTTGCAGTGGATAATGACGCGACCCGGACTACAGCTCCGGGCGACCGCCAGCGCCATGCGGCTGAGCCCCCGGTAGAATGTCCATGAATTGTTCGACGTGCCGGCGGCATGCCACCGCGGATGCGTCCCGGGAAAGCTCGGCGCCACCACGTGAAATTCCACGCCAACATCGGCGCAAAAACCTTCCCACAGGTAGCGCGCGTAGGTTTCCGGGCCGTTTTCGCCACGTCCGAAGCTTGTGGTCACAAAGACGATGACGGTTTTTTCAGCGCTCACGATTTGACTCCCAACGAAAAATACATGCTCGCCAAACGCTCGCCGACAATCGACCAAGAATGCTCAATCCGCATCTTGCGAGCTGCAATTAGGCCGCGAGCGGGCAGGTCGTCGGCCCTAAACGCGGCCCACAACGCCGCTTCAAGCTCCCCGGGCGAACCCTGGCCCATTGAAAACCACGCCTCCTGGGGAATTACCTCGTCCAGGGATCCGCGCGCAGGCGCGACCACCGGCTTGCCAAAACTCAGGGCCAGAACCACGGAAGCGGAATTGAAGATTTCCTTGAAGGGAAACACCGCGAAGTCCGAGGTCGCGATGGCCTGCCCCAATTCCGCCCGGTCCAGCAGGCGCGGTTGGAATATCACGCGCGGATGTCCCTTGATCAAGGTCCGCAATCTTTCGGTATATTCGGCGCTGGATGGTTCCCCGGCGAGTAACAGCCACTCATTTTGCCGGGCTACTTTTTGAAAAGCGGGAATTAACAATTCCAAGCCCTTGTAAGGCTGCAAGCGGCCGGCGAAGACCGCCAGTTTGGCCCCCACAGGCACGCCCAAGACTTGGCGGGCTTCGTCTTTTTGCAGGCCAGTATTATACCAGTCGGCAAAATGACCGAGCGGGATCACAGTGATTGGCTTGGTTGCCGTCACCGGCCAGCGGCGATGAATGAGATCCACGCCCTTCTGCGATAATGAAACCAGCGCATCCACGCGCCGGGCGAGCCATTCGAGTTCGGGCTCAGCTCTTCCCGCCGAGTCATGGGACTGGAGATTATGTACCGTCCAGACTAGCTTCACACCGTCCAGATGAGACAGTTGCCAGAGAAATTGGGTGCGTTTAATCGCACTCTGGACGGGCCCCGCCCCCATATAAAAAGAATGCGGCCAGTCGAGGTGGAGAACCTCCACTCCCGTTTGTGCCGCCCGCCATAGAGGCAGCCAGTTGCTCTTGGGAAAGGTGCGGACATCGAGTCCCTGCGCAACCAATGCGCGCCGCGTCAGTTCTTGGTAAGGGTTGGTGTCGCCACCGAAAGGAATAAGGCCGATTTTCATCCGTAGTTCAGGAAGGCTTGAACACCCGGTTCCTCAGCCGGTGCCAGCGTTGATAGATTTCGGCGCGGCCAAGCCCCGGCACGCCGAGCAGCCCGGCGAGGCCGACCGCGACCAGCAATCCCACCAAGCCGAGGAAGCTGGCCTTGCCAAACTCAACTATTTTGCCCGGCAACGAAACCGAGCCGGCGTAAGCCAGCACAGGAAGCCATTTCGCCACGAGCACGGTCACCGCCAGTGAGCCGACGACGGCGGGCACGAGTTTCCAAGTGCGGGCAGGGAAAAAGGCCCAGAGTTCCTTCCGCCGCCACCAGAGCACGCCGGCGCTGGAAACCCAAAAACCCAGCATGTTAAGCGCAACCATGCCCGCCGCTCCCCACACGCCGAAAGACCGGATCAAGGGCAACGCCACCAAGGCCGAGCCCACCTGCACCAGAGTCATCGCGAAATACTGCACCATGATGCCGTCGCATACGATGTTGAGCTTTCGATACACCAACGCTGTGCCATCGACGAGCAGCAGGCCAAACAGACACCAAGCAAAAAGAACGGTCTGGGCGATCTCCGCGGGGGTATAACGCGCGCCGCCCCACAGCGCCCCCAGCAAATTGGGCATGGCCGGAAACAGGCCGGCAATCAGGACCGCATAGATCATCGCGTATTGATAGAGGGCCGCGTGCAGTCGCTCCCGCAGTTTCGTCGGCTGGCGGTGCGTCAGCACGGAGGCATCGGTAAAAAACACCACGCTCACCGGGCGCAGGAAGAGTGAACTCGTGCGAGTATAAAGATTCTCGGCATATTTGTACACCGCGAGCGCCCCGCCGGGCAGTAATGTGAGCGCGGCTGTGAATGCGAAAGTATACCACTGCGTGGCGAAAACGTAAATGGTGGTCGCTTTGAGCTGACCGGCAAACCGCCGGGGGTTAAAACCCTTCTCCTGCCAAATCCAAGCGTGACGATAACCTTTGTCCCGCAAAAAAGCCCAGCCTTGCAAAAAGGAAAGTCCTTGGGTCACCACCTGGGATAAAACCAAAGCCCACAGTCCAAGCCAGCGCGCCGTCACCATCAGGCAGAGCAATCCCAGCACGGCGCCTACCAAAGTAAAGCTTTCGAAGCGCCCATACCATCCCCGGGCATTGGCGACGGCCTGGAGAAAACTGCTGACCACTACCAATCCCAGCACCGGGAGCAACGCCTGAAAGACCATTCCCACTTGCTGCTGTTGTGCGCCCGCAAATCCCGGGGCAATCCAGCGCCCGAACACTGGGGCCAGCAAGAATAAGATGGCCCCGATGACGGCCAGTCCCGCCATGATGTGATTCAGGAGCACCGAAATAAAACGGTTGGCGGCCGCATCGCCATCCAACTCCTGCCGACGGACATATTCAGGAACAAACAGCTCGGAAATCTGCCCAACTTGAAAAAATTTCAGCAGAATCGTCATCATGCTGGATCCCGCGAAAAATATCTGAATTTCAGACGAGATGCCAAACATCCAGGCCATCGCCACGCTGGTGGCGAGACCCACCACGGCGATGCAGGCATTGACAGCCGTCAATTTGGAAATCGAGCTGACTGCGGACAAAACGGGAATTTTTAGCGGGACGAACTACAGCGCCTCACCAGAGGCCAAAGTCCCGATACCCTATTGGAACCAAGGGCGATGGTTATTCTGGTATTTCAGTTCGCTCCGGCGCTCGCCGATTCGCTTGGCGGGCACCCCGCCCACAATCGCCTTTGCGGGCACGTCACGCGTCACCACCGCCCCCGCAGCGACCACCGCGCCTCGTCCGACCTTGACCCCTGGCATGATCACCGCCCGGAAACCGATCCACGCGTAGTCCTCGATGTGCACCTCTGCTCCGCGGGTCTGGTGTAAGTCGTCGTGGACATCGTGCTCCAAGGTCCAAATCGCCACGTCCTGGGCAATGTCCACGTTGTTACCAATGCTCAGCCGCCCTCCGCGGCCATCCAGCAGCACGCCGCGATTGAGTACCACGTAGTCACCCAGATGAATATTCCTTGGCGAGCGAACCTCCAAGCCAATGAGGATGCTCGGAAACTTCCCTATGCTGCCCAGCATGCGCCGGATAATCCACAGTCGCGGGGCATGAAACGGGAAGAAGGAAAACCACCGATTAAAAAGATAGAGTCCTAAAATGGCAGCGCGTGCACCCCAAGCCCCCGAGGGTGAACCGATGACCGGGAGGCCCTGGTGTTTTTTTTGTGGCAAAGCGGACATGGGGGGCATCAGGACGGAGCCCGGTCAGTTGAAGTTGTTATTGATTGCGGGAGCGGCAACCAGAGCGCTGTCGGCTATGGATTGCACCGGATTTTTCGCAGGGAAAGCCGATGAAGTTGCTTCCCGAATATCCGGTGCACGGCTTTCTTCAGTAGTTGGATCATGGAGTTTTTTCGTCGTCAGCTTTTCGAAAATCCCCTCCGCAGGGTATTGCCGCGTCGTGCAGCCAGTGCCATTTGGTCCATTTCAGTTAATTCGCCCGCAGGAAATCATTTTGTCTTTCTAGGGAATCGCATACCAGTTTCACCGTGGGATGAGCGGCCAGCTCCGCGTCGCTGCGAGCATTGATCGCGACGTAGCGGCCGTATCCTCGCTCGATCAAGAAGGACCAATCGAGATGGTAACGCTCAAAAAGCAGGTGCGCGTAACGCAGGGCGGAACGCTTGCAGCGTTCGCGATCCACTACCACGTCCTCCCACCGGTCAAGCATGCGGAAGTATTCTTCTCGCGAGCCGATATCCAGGGTGAAGCCCTTGCCACGATAGTGCACCCCCGAAACCACGATGCACGGCACGCCTTCCAGCGGCAACTCCATGCCGGGCGTGCTTGTGTGCACCAGGCCGGCGGTGGTGATCTGGGTTATCGACCACGAGTTGACCTTTTCCTGTGGCGCGATGACTCGGACGTTTTCGGGCAACTGCGGGAAGATCCGCTCGATTTCCCGCACAAACGGCTGGTTCGTGCCGATCACCACCTCGGCGGGATGGATCTTCACCACCAGCTGCTTGTCCGGGTGGGCGGCAAACCAGCGGATGGTTTCCATGACCCATTCCACCGCGTTCGGGAATGCGATCTCTTTCTGCGCGCTGGCCGCGTCCCAGAGCACGTTCGTGAAGAGCACGAATATGGGCTTGGCAGCGTCGAGGTCAAAGCGCTTGAGCGTTTGCTCCCGCTCCTCTTTCTCGCCGAAATTGTATTTTAGGGCGTCGCCCTTGTGCGTAACGCGGCTCGCGAGGTAATCCTGGATGGCGGCGAGTTCGGCAGTGGAAAGCTCCCTATCCTTCACGCGTTCCCATTCACGGGAGACATCCCAGTCCATGGCGCCCTTGACCCAGTTGATGACGCCGGAGTTGCGGCGCTTGCCCTTGTTATAAACGGCCGTGGAAATCCCCAGGTGGTTGAATATTTGCAGCGCCGGAGCCCAGGAAGAGTAGACGCCGTGGCTCATCAGCACGCGATCAGGCGCGAGGCGGGAGAGGGCGATGGCGGCGCGCGCCGTCAGCCGGCAGGCATCTTCGATGCGGCGCCCCTGCTCCTTCTCCTCCGCAGTGCCTGCCAGTCGGCCCACCCGGAAGAACTTATAAAGGGAGCTCTCCACGATATAGCTGAAGTCCTCCGCCTCGATCAGGCGGTCGGCCTCGGCATCGCTGGCTGCCGCGACCAAGTCGGAAAAGAAGTGTGTAGTGATGCCGGCCGCCCCTGCCATGCCGCGCCCGCGCAAGGCGCACTTGCGGCAGACCAGGTCCCAATTGTCCGCATTGCCAGTGTTGCGGTTCTCGCACGCAGGCAGGATCCCATCACAAAGCACCACATGCACTTCATGCCCACGGTTGCGCATGGCCCGCGCAAGGGCCAGCTCCGTGCCAGTCATGAAAGAATGGCTGCCGAGCATCGTGAAAAAAACGACCCGTAGCGGCGGTTCGGCGGGCACGGCCACCGGCGAGCGTTTCAACGCGGCGAAGGAGCCGATGAGGCACGCCTCGGCAAACCGCTTGCCCCGCAGGAGGGATTGCGGCTTCGCCCCTAAGGCTAGGCAAACACGGGCGACGGTCGCAGGAAGGTCCTGCTTGAGTCGCAAGGCCAGGTTGGAAACGGACGATGACATGGAACGGGTCGGGCTACGCCTCAACGAATGCCGCGCACGGCCTCGAGGCAGCGCACCGGCCGGAGACCAGGCATGGTTTGCTCCAGCTTTTTCATGCGGACGAAATCGTCGACCGTATCGAGAGTGACGCTGTGCTCGTGATCCAGGGCCAAGTAATCCTCGGGCAGCACCACCCGCGAAATCGCCGCATTCTCGCGGATGTCCCACGTGATATGCTCGCGCGCGAGGGCCGAATAACTTCCCGCCCGCCAGCCCGCGAGCAGGGTCTCGCGGCGGATGACCTCACCCGCGTAATGCGAGAGCGGAGCCACATAGCCATAGTCGGCCCTCGCCTCGCGGGCGGCGGCAAACAGCCCTTCGATGACTTCAGGCTGAACCAAGTAGTTGTCGCAGGTGATGCGCACGATGTATTCCGACGTGCTGGTCTCGGCCACCCGGCAAAAGCGATCGAGCGCGTTTTCCTCGCTGCCTGAAAAAAAACGGATGCCTTTCGCCTCGACCAGGGGCTTGGCGATTTGGTTTTCCGGCGCATCGCCGGTCGCAAAAACAATCTGCTCAGCGCCGCGCACCGCCAGCGCGATGTCGCACATTCGCTCCCAAACCACCTGATTAAAGAAGGGCAGGAACCCCTTAGCGGGCAATCGGGTTGAACGGACGCGTCCTTGAAGGATAATGAGCATGAACTAGGCGTGATTTAGCTTTTGCGGGCGCCTTGCGCCGCGAGTGCGGCACAAACCCTTTCCGCTCCCCGTCCGTCCACCAACCCTAGGGCGGCTCGGCTCATGACCGCCACCCGCTGGCGATCCGCCAGGACGCTGGACAACAAGCTCGCGAGACGCTCCGGATTCAACGCATGGTTCCAACCAAGGTCGATCCCGGCACCGGCGGTACCTACCGCCGCGGCAAGGGGGACTTGATTGTCAGCGAGAACCGTGGCCAGCGCGGGCACCCCTAGGTAGGCCAATTCCCACAACGTGGCGCCCGCCGCCGATAGCGCAAGGTCGCAGCGGTCGATCAATTCACCCATGTCCTTGACGTCGTGCCGCAGGTCAGCCCCGGGGATATTGCGGGCCAGCGAGCCCAGCTCCTCCATCCGTGGATTGTTCGCGCCGACCACAACCGTGGTCGCGGGCACGGCGGGCCCAAGCAAGGCTAGCGCCTCCAACACGGTCCGCGTGGCGTTCACCGCGTCGGATCCGCCCAGCGTCACCAGCAACTGCCGCACTCCCGCGCTGCGCTCCCGCCGCCGATCCGCGCGGACCCGAAACTCCCGCCGCAGCACGGCATAGTTCAGTCCGATCAACAACTTCGCATCGGGCGCCACAGCGCGGAATTCGCTCTCGCTGGCATGAGGGTTTTGATTGAGCAACAGGGAAACCGGCAAGCGCGCCGCCTGCACATAGTCCGTCCACAGAGCCAGCGGAATACCGCCCTCCCCAACCCGGGCGAGCCATGGCGTGTCGAACGCATAACCATCAACAACGATCCAATCGGCGCAAAAACGCCGTGCTGCACGCACCGTGGCCACGGCATCGGCCGGCGTGCCTGGAGCAGCATCGATGACTTCCACCAAGATTTTTTCGCGTTGCAACCGGGACGCGATAGCCTCGTTCGGCGTTGCCATCAGCATCACAGCTCGACCACCCAAATCCTGCCATTGCTGCGCTAGGCCAATTCCCCTCATCACGTGACCCGTGCCGATCGTCATCCCCGCGTCCGCCCGGAATAAAAGCGTGGGCAGGCCAGCGGTGGAAGTGGTCTGAGCGCTACTCATTTGGAAAACGGCAAGTAGCCTATAAATCCCGCCTGCTTCCAGCGACCACCAATGCGGCGCAAAACAAAGAGGCTCTGCCACCGAAGCGTCTGCTCACTTCCGTCAGTCAGGTACAGTGCGCCATCGAAGCGTTTGTGCACTAGGATCGAATCCGAAGCGAAATCGATGCGCGCTAGGGTAAGCGCACGATAAAGGCGCTCCCTCGTGTCAGCTGCCCAAACTTTGGCGGCAAACGCCCGTGCGTCACTCAGCCACGTTTCGCGGTAAGCCGTTAATGTCGGGAATCCGACGGTCCATTTCATTGAATCCGATACGAAATGCGCATTCCAGCCGACGAAGCCCTCGTCCACAAAGTCTCCCGCGCAGATATTCCAATCGGCCGTCAGGAAGGCCTCTAGGTCCCTCCGCACGCACATTTCCCAAATAGCCCCGCGCAATGGATCGGAGGCATAGGGGTTGTCATAGGCGGTGTGCATGCGGGCGTTTCAGACACAATCATCCAGTCGCACGCAGTCGCCAGAGCGAACCTGTCGCGCCAGCGTCCGACCCAAAAGCTCGCTGGCGCGATAAGGCGGCAGTGCCCCCAGCGGGCAAGGGCGCAAAACGATGAGGTCTTCCAGAGCGACCCGATGACCGGCCGGCAGTTCTTGGCGAGCGCGAACCGCGCGGCGCTGCACAATGACCGTCCCAGCCTCGTTGTCCTCGATGCGCTTAACCCCATCGCCCACCGCCAGCTCAAGTCCTTCAGGATCATCCACCTGGGTGCGGGTAACCTTAAGGCGATCGGCAAATGTCACCGCCTTGCTGGCCGCGAGCGTTTCTTGTAATTTCTCAGTGCGTTCGACCATTCGCTTCCAGGAAGCCGGCGTCATGGAGAAACCGTGGTCCTGACCCTCGATGGTGTTGTCGAAGGTGAAATGTTTTTCCACGGCGCAACAGCCGAACAGGCCGACCGCGCCCAGCACAGTCATCTCTCCGTGCGTGTGGTCGGACAGGCCAATGGGCACGCCCGGCCAGCGGCTGGCATATGTTTCGATCACCCGGAGGTTGATGTGGCGGAATCGATCCAACCGCTGCTCGCGGGTTTCACCAACCCGGGCAGTGTATTCGGTATTGCACTGCATGAGGAGCACTTGAGCCGTGTGGCGTAACGCGGCCGCCATGGCGCCCTCTACTTCCGCCATGGTTGAGGCGCCCGTCGCGATCAGCACCGGCTTGCCGGAAGCGCACATCGCCTCGATTTCCTCGTGCCAGGTCAGGTCGCCCGAACCAAGCTTCAAGGCACATACGTGCGGCGCCACGGCCCTGACCAACTCCACCGAATATGGTGACGTCATGTAATGCAGCCCAAGCCGATCGCAGAGCTCCTTGAGCTCCATCGTCCATTCTAGGGGAATCGACGCAGCCTTGTAGGAATCGAAAACAGATTGCTTCCAGCCTGACTGGTGCGTCTTAAGTCCGGCCAGATTCTTGAAACCGTAGTCGGACACTATGGTTTCAGCCTCGAAGTTTTGCATCTTCACCGCGTCCACCCGCGACTCCGCGCAGGCGTGCACAAGTTCCTTGGCCTTGGTGAGGGAGCCGCAGTGGTTCGAGGCCACGTCCGCGATGAAATAGACCGGGCTATCCGGTCCAACTTTACGTCCTTGGATGGTGATGTCGCTCATGACAGGGATGGCACGTTTCAGGGAGAAACGAGAGTTTCAACGGCTCGCTAGGCAGGCGATCAAACCCGGCTCCGTTCGCAGGCCCGTCAGCGTTTCGGCCTCCAGGCGGCGCCAGCGGTTGCCCGTGACAGCGTGGAGGCGTTCGCACGAGACGGATAAATTCACTTCGCGGCGCACCCCGGGCCGAACCAGCGCTCCGTCCAATCCGAAAGCCCAGGCCACCGCTCGAAGAAAATCAACCTCGTCGCTAAAATCGTCGGCGCCAAAGTGAAACACTCCTTGGCACTCGGCGCACAACGCCACGTCGACGACGGCAGCCGCGAACACCGTGTCCTGCAGGCGATTTTGCCTGACGCCGACATCAACCACCACTGGCGTTCCCGCCACGATTTTACGGAGAAACGCCTCGTTGCGCGATGGCTTCCATGGCGACCACCCTTGGATTGAGGCGAAGCGCAGAATCTGCCAATCGCCGCGAGTGAACTCCTCCAACAAGACCGCTTCGCAGCTACCTTTGAACTGCCCGTAAGGTGTTACGCTCCGAGCCGGGAGATCCTCGGCAAGCGGACCGCCCAACGTGTAGCCGTCCAGCGCCAGCACGGAGGAGGCATAGAGATAGCGGCAGCCAGCCTCGGAACAGGCTCGGGCCACCGCGAGATGGATGGACCGGTCATTCTCATCCTCTCCCCGCAGCAAGTTAATCACTACCCGCGGTCTCTGCGCACGCACCAGCGCGGAGATTTCAGCGGTGGTTCTGGCCGCAACCAGAGTCGGCAAAGCCGGAACCCCTGAGGGGAATACGGCTGGCGCCACGGCCGACGTGCCCAGCACGCGCCATTCCGGCCGCGCCCGGGCAAATGCTTCCGTCAGGCGGAAGCCAATCCACGAGCGAGCGCCGAGTATTACTACTTCGGACATCGCACTCAGGCCTTGAAGGAGGAATCGACGTGCACGCGGATCAACTCTCGGATCTGCTCCGCTGTGAGCCAGTCGGTATTGGTGCCCGAATTATAGGTGAATCCCTGCGGGACCGGCTTGGCTCCGGTCATCTTGCAGTAATCTTCCGTCGTGTAGCGGTGAGTCTGCGGGAGAATGGCGTAATAGGCACCTAGGTCCACCGTCGTGAAGGAGTCCGAGGACGTGATCATTTCCTCATGAATCTTTTCACCTGGCCGAACTCCGACAATTTCCTGCCGACATTCTGGCGCGATGGCCGTCGCTACATCCGTGATCCGGTAGGAAGGGATCTTCGGCACGAAAATCTCGCCGCCCATGGAGACTCGCAGGGCGTGCAGGACCATGCCCACGCCTTCATGCAGGGAAATGTTGAAGCGGGTCATCTTTGCATCCGTGATGGGCAGCACGCCCTCCCTGCGCTTCTTCAGGAAGAAGGGAATCACGGAGCCGCGCGAACCCATGACGTTTCCGTAGCGGACCACCGACAAACGTAGTGACCGCGCGCCCTTGATGTTATTTGCCGCTACGAAAAGTTTGTCTGAACAAAGCTTGGTTGCACCGTATAGATTGATCGGCGCAGCCGCCTTGTCCGTGGATAGCGCCACTACATTATGGATATTCGAGTCGAGGGCGGCGTTGATGACATTTTCCGCGCCATGGATGTTGGTAAGAATGCACTCCATGGGGTTATACTCCGCGGCAGGCACCTGCTTCAGGGCAGCGGCGTGAATGATGGTATCCACGCCTTCGCAGGCCCGGCGCAAACGGGAACCGTCGCGCACGTCGCCGATAAAATACCTCATCTGCGGATATTTCGACTGCGGGAAATCCTGCGCCATTTCGAACTGCTTAAGTTCGTCGCGAGAATACACGACAATACGCTCCACTTCTCGGTGGTCGGTTAGGATTGACCTGACGAAGGCTTTGCCAAAGGAACCGGTGCCACCGGTGACGAGTATAGATTTGGCTGGTATTTTGTCCATAGAGATAAAAGTAGCGGACCGCTATCGACCTTCGATGGGCGTAGAAATCGGCAGCAGGGGTTTTGCTTTCCTGTGCCAATCCGAGAGAGCATTGAGCCGCATCTTCAGCTCGGCGGCTTCGCCGTTGTTGCCGGGCACGGCTTTGCCGAGGGCGTCAAACGCGTCCTACCAGCAGTGAGCTGCTTCTCCAATCGACTCTCGATGAAGCGTCCAACGAGCTTGCGCATTTCCAAGTCGGGCATGAACAACTCGGCACGGTCCGCGGCCGTCGAAACTTCCTTCAAGGCTCCCACCTCGCGCACCGGATTGTGCACATACGGACCGATCACATTGCCCGCCGGATGGCGCACGGCGGCGAGCTGCTGAGAAAATTCCTTCAGCGTGAAGAAATGTAGCCCGGCTCGGCCAAATTCGCCGGCACGATTAGTGCGAGAGTTTCACCTTGGTGTCTGATTTCGATGATCATGGAGTCGAGGAGTAGTTGGTGGCCGGTCGGGTGGAAAATTTCAGCTGCCGGTCTCGCCGCGGACTTTTTCCCAATCGGCGAGGGCCATCACGCGCGCGACTTCGGGGCCGACCGTGCGGGGCGCCCAGCGTAAAATTGTCCGTGCGCGGCTCGCGTCGCCTACGAGCAGCGTTGCCTCCACCGGCCGATAATACACGGGGTCGATGCGCAAGACCGTCTCACCGTTGTCGAGACGCCGGCCCACCTCGTCCACGCCGGAGCCGGCAAATCCGATGTCGAGATCGAGCGCGGCGAACGCCGCCTGCGCGAACTCGCGAACCGAACACAGCTGCCCCGTCGCGAAAACGTAGTCACCCGCCGCTTCCGCCTGCAGGGACTGCCAGATGCCTTCGACGTATTCTGGCGCATAGCCCCAGTCGCGCACGGCATCGAGATTACCGAGCCGCAGTGGCTCCTTGGCACCCGCACGCAGCCGGGCCGCGGCGAGGGTGATTTTCCGCGTCACAAAGTTTTCCCCGCGCCGGGGACTCTCGTGGTTGTAAGTAATCCCGTTCACCACGAACACCCCGTGCGCTTTCCGGTAGACGCGTGCGATCTGCGTCGCGAACGCCTTGGCGCAGCCGTAGGGATTGATCGGATCGAGCGGCGTCGTTTCGCACTGTGGGAAAGACGACGTCGCGCCGAAAATCTCCGAGCTGGACGCAAAGTAGACCCGCATCGGGTGCTGAAGGTCGCGCACGATCTCGAGCAGATGCAGAGCCGCCAGACCGTTTTCCTGGCACGTCGCCTCGGGAATTTCAAAACTTAGGCCGACGTGACTCTGTCCCGCCAGATGGTATAACTCGTCCGGCTGGACCCTCGACAGCAGCCGCCGAAAAGAAGTGAGATCGGAGAGTTCTCCGTAATGCAGCGTGAGTCGCTCCGGGTCGGAACTACGGAGATGCTCGATCCGCGCGCGGTTGAACATGCTCGCCCTGCGCACAAGCCCATGGACGTGGTAGCCGCGCCCGAGGAGCAGCTCCGCTAGGTAGGAGCCGTCCTGGCCCGTGATACCGAGAATGAACGCTTTTTTCACAGCGGAGGCAAGCTGGCGATTTGCGCGTCGCGTTTTGCGAGTTCGAGGTAGCGCTCAACCATGATTCTCACAAGGTCTTTGAAGAGCACCTTCGTGCTGCCAGCCGAATTGTTTCTTCGCCTTGGCGGGGTTGCCAATGAGCAACTCGACTCCGGCGGGGCGCTCGTGGCGTGGCGAAAATTCAGATGATCGATGCGGCTGGTGATGAAGGTCTAGAAGCGGCGGATGATGCCGTGGACCTCGTAGTCTTGGACAGGAGCAACTCGGCCAAATACGAGCCATCTTGGCCGGTGATCAGGGTCTTTTTCATTTTATCGAAATTAAGCTTCGCCCCGTCGCTTCCGTAGAATGCAACCGACTGGGCTGAACTGTGCGTATCCGCCATTGGGCGGGTGAAACCTAACCCGTGATCTTCAGGATCGTGCGAACCACGGGCAGGAGTGACTTTGCTTTGCTGTGCCAATCCGAGAGCGCCTTCAGCCGCTTCTTCAATTCGGCGGCTTCAGTATTCGAACCGGGAACGACCTTATTAAGCGCCGCTAGCTTCGTGCTGCCAGCGGTCAGCTGCTTTCCCAGACGACGTTCAAGAAATTGGCTGGCCAGCTTGCGCAGCTCTAAATCCGGCGTGAACAACTCCGCGCGATCTGCGGCAGAGGAAACTTCCTTCAAAGCGCCCATCTCGCGCAGCACGCGCAGCCCTTGGCTGATGGAGCCCTTGCTGATGTCGAGCCGACCTTCGATGTCGGCAAAGCTGAGCGGCCGGGGAGACGCGAAGACGATGCCGTAGATAGCCGCGACCGACTTTGGGACCCCGAGGAGGTCGGCGGCACTCACAAAAAAATCCACCACTCGCCGCTCGAAGATGACCACCTCTGCCCCGCGGCCAGACGCGCGCACCAATGCGTCGGCTAGCGACGGTGCGGAACTCGGAGGAGGATGAAGCGTTGATGCCAAGGGTGTGTGTAACTCTGCCGCCCGGAGCCCGAATTGCAGTCCGGTGACCCCATCAGGCGTTTCCCCGATGTTCAATTCAAAATGAATTAAACCCATCGGAATCTTTTGGCCCTCCCCCTGCTGCATTTCCAGCATGGCGTAACCCTAGATTAGTCCCCACTCCCCGAGGCCACGACCGGCTCTCCCAAGGCTTTCGGCGCCAAAGCAAAGTAGCGCAGCGCTTCCGCCCGCGCGGCCTTGCCAGCGTAGTCGGCGCGCAGCAACCGCTCCGTGAGTCCCACCTCATCGGCCACCAAGGCCGAGCCCGTCGGGCCTCCTTCCTCCAAGGCCAGCCGGTAAGACAGGTAGGAACGCCGCGCCATCCCGTAGACCAGTTGTCCGTTGAGTTCGAGTCCGTGCGCTTTTTTTTGGAGGCCCGTCCCGACGGATCCGGCCGCGGAGGATGCGGTGCGGACCGCGAGAATGCGGGCGCGCATGCGCCCGACCTTTTCCCAGGAATTGGCGGGAAAGAAGGGCACATTTCGTTCCTTCATCCACCTGAGCCACGCGAGGGCACACGGAACCAACTTCAATTTCCGGCGGTTAGGGCGGGCAGCCACTCGCGGGGAACTCAGATCGAGCGTGCCCTGCTTCCAGTCCACGGCCGCCCACGGGTCCGCGAGCTCCTGCAGGCGTTGCAGCTCACAGGCCCTCAACCCTGCGAAAAGCGACAGGGCCCAATAGCCGGCCGTGTCGCGTTCGAGGCTCGAGCGCAGGATCGTGGCTGTCTCTTCCGGCGTAAAGATTACCCGCGCGGACGGCTTGCGCGGCGGCGGACGCGCGCCCTCACCGAAGGGATGGCGGAGGATGTAGCGCTGGCGCAACAACCAGGTGAAGAGGGCCGCCACGGTGAGCCAATGACTCGCGCGGGTCGTCGGTTGCGGCCACGCCTCCAGATAACCGTTGAGTTCTTGCGCCGTGACCGAGCCGGGCAACCGATCGCCAAAGCGCGCCGCGAATCGCTCCAGGCGCAGCGCATAGTTGCGCACCGTGAGCGGCGCCAGACGCTCGCTGCGCTTGGCGACTAGGAAGCGATCGATGCAGGCCCGGAGCGGCGGAGCCTCAAGGGCGGCGCGATTGCAGACTCGGTGCCATTCGAGGACGGCCACGATGGAGTCGATCCCGTGGAGCTTTGCGTACCACAAGGCGCTTTCGGCCTCCTGACGCTGCGCCGGGGTGAGCCAAGCGAAGGTGAATGAACCGTCCTCGGGCAGGTCCGGCGGCCGCTCCGGACGCGGCAACTGCGGCTCGGTCAGCCGCAGCAGGAAGTCTTCGCCCAGAGTCTCCTGCAGGAGTGGGATTTCCCGCTGAACGGTCGCCGCGAGTTGCTCGGGCTCGGGTTCCGCGCCATGCACCTCGCGGTGCGTCCGTCGGTAGACTTCCCGAAGGAGCCGTTCGAGGCGAGCTTGGTCGAGAAAGCTCGGCACGAGTTTTGGGGGTCGAGTCATTCGGGCCAGATTTGAAAATAGTCGCTGGCCGCTTTCGCGGACACCGGCCGGCGGTAGAACTTGCGAATCATCTTCTCGCTGTTGCCGGCGATGGCGGCGACCGCGGCGTAGCTCGCCCCGGACAGACGGAGGGAATACGAAATGAAGGACCGTCGCCCCATGTTGAATTCTGCAGCAGGCGGATTGTCGCCCCGCGACCGGCGCAAAACGTGGCGACGCACGCGTCCGATTTCGGCGGTTCGAGCCCCAGTGGGATAGAACGGGACGCCTTCGTCGCGCATCACTTCCAGCCAGGCCCGCAATTGCGGGCGGATTTCCATCGTACGCCGCGCGGTCTTGCTCTGGTCCTCCGGGATCTCAATGACGCCGTCGCTGAGCCGGACCTGCTGCCACGGCGCCGGATTCCCGGCCAGCCGCTGAATCTCCACCGTGCGCATTCCACCGAACAGCGACATCACCCAGAATCCGAGCTGCCGGGTCGAGCGCACCTGCCGGAGGATCTCGCGCGCCTCATCGGGCTCAAAGATCCCTGCGCGATGGCCCACGCTGCGCGGCCGGGCAATTCCGGCGAGCGGGTTGGCGAGCGCGTAATGCTGCCGGACGCACCATTCGAAGAACGCAGAAAGAGTGTGGATCCAGCCGAGGCGCGTGGTGGGATGGATGTGCTGCCCGAGAAACGTCACCACCTCGTCGCTCGTCAGCGAAACCGGCAACCAGTCGGCGTAGCGCTCGGCGAACCGGACCAATCGCGAGCGATAACATTCGATCGTGCACTGCCGCAAATTAGCTTCCTGTTTCGACCAGAGAAACTCTTCCACACAAACTTGGAGCGTCGGAGCGTGGAGCAGCGGCCGTCCGGTGCGGACATACCAGCGCAACACCGAGACCAAGGATTCGTTGTCGCTCGCCGCGCAGCACACCCCTGCCCTCGCTTCCTTCGCCAGCCTCTGATCGGCGGCGGAAAGAGTTTGGCTCCCGCTCCGCGGAATACCCAATGCGCGGCTCATATCCGGTCGGGCGTTAGCGCGAAGAAAATCTTGGCGTCTTCCCTCGTGACGTGTCGCACATAATACTCGCGAAGCATCGCCTCTGAATTGCCGACCTCGTGCGACAGCTCGGCATAGTTCGCGTCGCCCGAGGCCAGCCGGTAAGAGATGTAAGTTCGGCGAGCGATGTTGAATGCCCACCGGGAAGGAGGGATCTTCGACTGGTCGCCGCGATGTTTCTCATCAAATGCAGCCGTCCGCGGCGCGAGCACTCGGTTGCGCAGGCGCCGGCAATTCACGTAATGACTCGGCGGGAAAAACGGGAGCCGCCTCGCGGCCACGATTTCGAGCCAAGGACGCAGGACCGGCAAGATTGGGACGCGACGAGCATACGTTTTCGCAATCTCGTGAGGCAGGTCGATCACCGCCGAGCGCAATCGGACGAGATTCCAACGATGATTGAAGCGCTGCAGCCGCCGGATTTCCTCGGTCCGAAGCCCCGCAAAGACAGCGAGCACCCAAAATCCCAATTGGTCGGTGTCTCGCACCAGTCGCAGAATGCGCCGCACCTCCAAGGGCGTGAAAACCAGTTGCGAGCCGCGGGGAGGCTTGGGCCGGCTCAAGCCGAGCGGCACCGGATTCTCGTGGACGAAACGCATCCGTTTTCCCCACTCAAAAAATGTGCGGAGCGTCTGCCACCAATCCAGTCGGGTGCGGGGATGCGCACTCTGGGCGACAATCCATGACCCGATCTCTCGCGGGGTAATCTCCGCGGGCCTTCGCTGAGCGAAAGCAGCCCCGAAACGCCTCAGTTTCGATTGATAGCCGGCAAGGGTCATTGAACTGCAGCCTTCCGCCCGCTTCACACAAAGGAACTCGTCAACGCAATGGACCGTGTCCGGAGCGGACTCGAATGACTCGCGGTGGAGTTGATACCAACGAACCGCTTCCATGACAGAGTCGATGCCTTGCGACTGCGCGTATTCGGTCGCCGCCTTTGCATCCTGCCATTGCCGATCGTCGGGAAAAATTGTCGGTGCAGATAAGGCCACAGATGCCTGCGGTGCGGCGTCCCGTTCCGCTCGATTCGAAAATTCTGGACGGAGGCGTTTGGCAGCTAGGGCGAACTCCTTGCGGACCATCACATCAAGTTCCGCTGCGGTGGGCTGGAAACCGAAGCGATGGAAATGGGCGTCGCGCAATCGCGACCTGAACGCATCTTCCACAAGGGACTGCTCGACGAAGCACGGCACCGTGCCCCCTCTTGCCGGCACCGCACCCTCCTCCTTGGTGGAAGAGTCAGTCGCCTGAGGATTCTGTTTCATGGGTGAAGTCCACCCACATCGAACCTGCGCATCGGGTAAAGTCAACGGGTGAATTCCACCCATGAAAAAGACTGCTGATCTTTCGACGCGCAATATGATCGGCGACCGGCTTCGTGTTCTGCGACTCGCTCAAACGCCTGCCGTGACCCTCGAGGATCTAGCTGGAAAACTGGCCGCTCAAGGTGTCCGACTTGACCGATCGGCCGTCGGCCGGATCGAAAACGGGAATCGCTACGTGCTCGATTATGAGCTCTGGGCGCTCGCGAAAGCGCTGCGCGTGGAACCTGGCGCTCTTTTCCGCCGCTAGCCCGCGGGCTTGTCACCACCACACATGCACCCGCTAAAATACCCGCTAAATTGACCGTTTTTCAGCACAAAGATTACTTAACTCGTTGATTTGCAGGTAGGCACAGGGGTTCAACTCCCCTCACGTCCACCATTTATCTTTCGGAGGCCGAAAGAAAAAATGCCCTCCGAAGCCTCGGCGAAGGAGGGCTCGCGCGTGCGCCTGCGAGCCAACGCGCCTTCACCGCAGAACCCAACTCTCGCCGGTGCGCCGCAAGTTTGGCCACCGTCACAAAACGCCCGCCACTGACTTGCGGGCGTTTTCGTTTTCTCGATTCGGGACGCCCGCGCCCTCACTCCGCCCGCAGCGCCACCAGCGGATCCACGCGCGTCGCGCGTCGGGCCGGTATCCAACAGGCGAGCAACGCGGAGGTGAGCAGCGTGAACGTCACGACACCGTAAGCGAGCGGGTCGAAGACGCTCGTCCCGAAAAGTTGCGAGGCGATCAGCCGCGCGAGACCGGCCCTCATGTAGCCGGAGAGGTCGAGATCGCCGCGGGACAAGGTGACGACCGGCGCGGGGCCTTCGGTGTCCATGCGCTTCACGCGCGAACCGGTCACTTCAAACGCTTGGAGCTGAAGCGTGTCATCTTTTTTTGTCGTGGCGTCTGCCGTCTGCGCGAAGAGGCCGGCCGGGAACGCGAGCAATGCCGCCAGGCTCGCGCCGAGGAGACGCGAGTAGGCCGCACGCGGAGTGCATGAGGTGTGTGGGATCATGTTTCGATCTAGGGTTTGCTGGGGTGCGCCGCGGTTCACACCGCGACGCTTAGGTCCCGCAGACTTTCGCGTTCCCTCACGGCTGAAAACCGCACTGCGACCGAAGCGCGGCTCGCCGCAGCGAGCGTGCGCGACGTTGCAGCGAAACGCACGCGAGCTGAGACCGCGCGCGCCCAACCCAGGGTAAAACATTCGCGGTCTTCGGCCAGCGCCCCGCCGCATTCCGGCCAGGCCAACGCGGCTTACGGATTCACCGTCACGCGAATCGCGTCGGCCTGCCGGCCTTGATCGTCGCGCGCGCGGATGTGGAATTCGTAGCTGCGACCGCGCGGCAAAATGACCTCGACGGACCACTGCTGATCGCTCGTGCGGCGCGCCGTCGCGGGAACTTCCTGCACCGGTGCATCGACTCCCTCGAGCTTGCACGTGGCTTCGACTGCCTCAATCACGCCGTCCGCCAGCGCCGCGATTTCCACCACGATGCGGTAGCGCCACTGGCCGTAGGGTTCCGCGCGACTCGCGAGAAAACGCAGGCGCGGCACGCCCTGCGCTTCCTCGGCGCCCCCCGTCTCAACCTTCGCCACGGTGGAACTCGCCTGCATCGGTGCGCGCCGACGCACGGGCGCGGGAACATGCAGCCCGTCGAGCGTCGCGGGTGTGGCGTTATAGACGAGATTGTAGCCGGTCGCGAACGCCGGAGTGTAGCCGAGCAGGTCCGCCGAGCCGTCGCCGTCGAAATCCCCGGCGAGAAAAACGCGCTGCTCCGGGAAATCGTTGCCCGCCGCAAGGCGCGGCCAGACTGGATTGCGGCTGAAGCGCCGGTAATCCGCCCCGAGATAAACCCGCAGGCCGTTGCGTCCGCCGATGCCGATGTCGGGCCGCCCGTCGCGATTGAAGTCTGCCACAGTGATCGAGGCCGTGCCGAGGCCGATGCCGTATTCGGAACTGATGAGTTCCCAAGGATCCTCCCAACCCGCCCGACCCGCTGAGCGGAAGACAACGCGCACGTGTTCGCCCTGCTCGACGTCGCTGTCGGTGAGGATGAGGTCGTCGCGTCCGTCGCGATCGAGATCGGCGACCGCGATGTCGCGGGCAAAATCGTCGCGTCCGCCCACCGGCCAGAGGAACGAGCGGTGCGGTCCGCGTTGGTTGAAGAACATCCATGCGCCCGTGCTGCGCCCGCGATTCTGCGTCGTGACGGCCACGTCCGTGAAACCGTCGCCGTCGAAATCGCCCGTGGCGAGCCGCGTGAGGCGATCGAAACGCAGCTCGTAAGGTGGCTCGACGGTCGTGACGCCGCTCTGCGCCACGCGCAGCACAGAGAAACTGTTGAAGCCTTCGATCACCGCCACGCCGGCGGAGAGCGGCCCGGTGAAAAATCGACCGGGCGCCGCGCCGCGCACCGGCTGCTTGGCGCGATAGGCCTGCGCGCTTGGCGTGAACAGGCCGCTGGCCGCGCCAAAATACACCTGCACGATCGGGCCGGCGGTCACGACGAGATCAGTCTCGTGGTCGCGATTGAAATCCGCCTCGACGAGCTGCTCCGGCGCAAATCCCTGCAAAGAGGACAAGTCGAGCTGCGCCACGCGGACAAAGCCCGCCTGCGCGTCGCGCTGATAGACGACGATGCCGTCCTCGATCGCCGCGAAGCCGCGCACGCTGCCCTGCGATTGCACGAGGGCCGTGCGCAACGGTGCCTTCGTGGTTGCGATGCCCGCGACCTCACCGAATCGAAACTGCGGGACTGGCAGCGCGCCGACATTGAAGCGGACGGGGTCGCTCGCGTCCTTGCGCGCGAGTTGCTCGAGCCAGATTTCCGCGAGTGTGCTGGCGCGAGGGACGCGCGGCAGCTCAAGCGCGTGCGGCAGAGGCTCGGGCACCGGCAGCGCCGCGATTTCGGCGACAGTGGCTTCAGGTTTATCCTCCACCGTCGAGGGCGGCGGGCGGACGCTGCGGATGCGATCGGACTCGACCCACTCGTCGTGGATTTCATCGACACCCTCGTAAGCCACGAAGCTGCGCGATGCCTCGGAGCGCAGCACGATCGCCCGTTGTCCAGCGCCAGCTTTTTCCACGATCACGCGCGCACCGATCGGCCACTCCGCCGCCAACAACACGGGCGGAACGCACAACAACAGTGCAATTGCGAGGGGGCGCATGGAAAGCGCGGACCTTGCCACCGCCCCGCCGGCCGCGCGATGAAAAATTCTCGCCGCCGCAAACGTCAACGCTCCGCCTTTGGGGAGGAGCGTGCCGACAGGCGATGCGATCGTCGCCCGCCAACGTTCCTCATCGCCGGCAAGCAGGCTCTGTTCTCGGGCGCTGCGGCAATCTGGCCGGCCGCGGGAATTTTTGGCCGGCTCAAGCCGGCCCGACTTCAGGCTCCGGTCAGCTCGTCGAACACGACGCCGAGGTTGGTTGGCAACCGGCTGTTTCGGGGCGCGTGATAATCCTCGAAGCCGTCGAGGTTTTGCTGCGTGACGATCTCGGCCTTCGACTTGCCGGCTTTAATTGCCGTTTCCACGTGCGCCACCAGCGCGTTGAGGTAGGTCGCCATCTGTTCCACGTCGGCCTTGCTGCCGGTGACGCCGAACTTCGCGCTGCCGTGACCGAAAATGTAAAGTGCGTCCGCCGGATACGTATTTTGCAGGCGTTCGAGCGCCGCGATCCATGCGCGCACCTGACAGCCACCGGCTTTGTCAGTGACGGGATAAAGCCGGTTGAAGACGAGATCGCCCACGTGGACGATGTTGGCGCGCTCGAAATAGACGGCGATGTCGCCGCCGGTGTGCGCGGGCCCGAAAAACTGCGCGGAGATGATTTCGTCGCCCGCTTCCATGCGCCAGGTCGTGGCAAACGTCGTGTCCGCCACGGTCGGCTCGCCGGATTGCGGGCTGCGACGGGCGGCGGCGCGCTGCAGCTCCGGCACGGCTTCGTGGGCGACGAGTTTTTTCGTGACGGGTCGAAACGTGGCGTTGCCGCTCGTGTGGTCGCCGTGATGGTGCGTGTTGATCACGACATCGAACGGCCGGTCGCCGCGGCCCGGCATTTCCGCGATGAATCGCTGGGCGGGCTCCGCGAATTGGGTGTCGATCGCCACGACCGCGTGCTCGCCGCTCAGCCAGCCAATCGTGCCGCCGCGACCGGTGAAGTAGCCGACACCGCGGCGCAGTTTCTTGAATTCGGTGACAAGCGGCGGACCGGCCGGAGCGGCCGCGGGAGTCGCCGCGTTGCCGGGGGTCGTTTGGCCGAAGAGCGAGCCTCTCGCGAGCAAACCGAGCGAGATGGCCGCGGAGGACGAGATGAGAAAGTCGCGGCGATTCATGGGCAGCAACTTACGCGTTCGGCGCGGCGGCGCCAGTTGTTTTCCCAGAATCCCTGTAACCCCACCCGCGGCGCACGGTATTCCCCAACGCACACCGCCATGCTTCCGCTTCATGCCTCCCGCCGCACAGTCCATCGTCGAAATCCGGGTTCACTCGGACGACGCGGTCGTTAACTTCCCCGCACCCGTGGAAGCCACCGATCACGAACTGATGATAGCCGTCCGCGCCGGAGACGTCGCGAAACTCGGCGAGATATTCGAGCGCTATCAAACGCGCCTCTATGCGTTCTTTCTCCGCATGACCAACCAGCCCGCCGTCAGCGAGGATCTGGTGCAGGTCGTGTTCTACCGGATCCTCAAATACCGGCACACCTACCGCGACGAGGGCAAATTCACCGCGTGGATCTACCACCTCGCGCGCAAGGTCGCCGCCGATCACTTCCGCAAACACGCCAAAGCCGCCGCGCCCACGGACCCGACCGATCTGCACGACCATCCCGACGAAGGCGCCTCCCCCGACTCGCGCGCCGCGACAACCGACGACCTTGAAATCCTCCGTGTCGCCCTCGCCCGCATGTCGCTCGAGCACCGCGAAGTTCTCGTGCTCTCGCGCCTGCAGAACATCGAACACAAGGAGATCGCCAAACTGTGCGACTGCTCCGTCGGCGCCGTCAAAGTCCGCGTCCATCGCGCGCTGAAGGAACTCCGCGAAGTCTATTTCAAGATCCGTCGCGAACAAGCGGCCTGAACCGCCGCTCCGCACTGCTCCCCGCTCACCACTCACCACTTACTCTCTTTCCGCCATGAACTGCCAACGCGTCCAAGACCTCTTCATCGACTACCAGGAAGGCACCTTGCCTCCGGATGAAGCTGCGCAGATGCGCACCCACCTCACTTCGTGCCCGACGTGCCAGCGCGAGTGGTCCGCCTTGCAGGAAATCACCCGCAAGCTCGACCTGCTCCCGGCCGAGGAGCCGAGCCCGCGTCTCCGGGAGCAATTCTACGCGATGCTCGAGACGCACCAGCGCGACGCGGACGCGCCGAGCCCCTTCGCCCTCGCGAAGAGCCGTCTCGACCGCTTTTTCGAGGCCATCCTGCCCGCGCAACCGGCGCTGCAATTCGCCTTCGCGCTGACGCTGCTCGCCGCGGGCATCTTCGCCGGCGCGCGCTTCCTCCAGAAGCCCGCTGTCGTCGTGGCCGACGATTCCTCCAAGCAGGAACTCGCCTCGCTCCGCTCCCAGGTGGACAACATGGGCAAGCTCGTCACGTATTCGCTGCTCCAGCAGAAATCCACCAGCGACCGGCTCTCGAGCGTGCTCGCGACGATGGATCTGAAGTCGCCCGACCGAAAGGTCCTCACCGACCTCGTGGGCGCGCTCGCCTTCGATCCGTCCGTCAACGTGCGCCTCTCCGCCGTCGAAGCACTCGCCGCCCATGCTAACGAAGAACTCGTCCGCGCCGGCCTGCTCGCCGCCCTGCCGCGTGAGTCCGCCCCACTCGTGCAGATGGCGATGATCGAGCTCCTCGCCAGCGTCCGCGAAACGGGCGCCGAGTTCATCTTCGAACAACTCAGTCGCAACCCACAGGCCGACGAGAACGTCCGTGACGCCGCCAAGCGCGCCCTCGCCACCCTCCGCGTCCCCTCTCCCGCTGACAGTCAACCGAACGCCCAACCCAAGGAGCCCGCCACCAGCAAAGCCTGAGCGCCTCCGCCCACAGCCCAACCCTCACAAATGAAAAACTCCCTCCCACAACTCCGCCGTCTCGCGCTCGCACTCGGTGCGCTCGCCGTCTCGACGGCCCTCTTCGCCGCGGAAGGCGAAACCACCCGCGTCAAGTTCAGCGACGCCTCCAAACCCGGCACCTTCAAGCTCTCGCTCGCCTGGGCCGACGTGAAGATCACCGGCACCGACGGCGATGAGGTCGTCGTCACCTCCTCGCTTCAGGTCAAAAAAGAAAAGGAGCAGGTGGATAAAGACGGCTTCCGCCGGCTCGACGACGACGTGACCTTTGAACTGAAGGAAAAGAACAACGTCGTGACTCTCTCCGTCTCAAGCGACCAGCACTGGTTCTCGCATGGCACGGAGTTCGCCGTCCAGGTGCCGCGCAACACCAACCTCGTCATCCGCACCCAACTCGGCGGCGAGATCGGCGTGTCGAACGTCGATGGCGACATCGACGTCAACAGCATGAACGGCGAAGTCACGCTCAACGACATCGGCAGCTCCGCCGTCGTCAGCACGATGAACGGCGAGGTCAAAGCCAACTTCCGCCAAGCGCCGACCAAGCCCGTCTCGATCACCTCGATGAACGGAGAGATCGATCTCCGCCTCCCGGCCGACACCAAGGCCAACCTGCGCATGCGCACCCACAACGGCAGCATCCGCACGAACTTCCCGGAAGGCGTGCTCGTCTCGAAGACCGAAAAAGTCGTCGGCGCGCGCTTCGACGGCAGCCACGAAGACTCCGAATACAAGCGTCGCATCCGCACCGAAACTCGCAACGCCACTCGTGCGGCCCGGGACGCCGTCCGCAACGCCGCCCGGGAAGTCGCCGTCGCGGTCGGCGCACGCGAAGTTTCCACGTCCCGGAACCGTGATCGCTCGCCCTCCCCCAGCCCGTCGCCGAGCGCCTCGCCTTCCCCGAGCCCCTCGCCGTCACCGTCCGCGTCTCCCTCTCCTTCTCCGAGCCCGTCGCCTTCGGCCGACGCCGATGAAGACGACGACGAAGACGAGCACGCCCACTACGCGTTCGCCCCGGTTGCTCCGGTTCCGCCCGTCCCTGGTTTCGGCGGCGGGAAGTCGATCACCGGCACGCTGAACGGCGGCGGCATCGACATCTCGCTCTCCTCGATGAACGGCACCATCACGCTGCGCCAAGCCAAGTAAAGCGCACTCATCGGTAATTCTCTTACACCCGAACCGGGGACTTCGTGTCCCCGGTTTTT
The DNA here is from genome assembly GCA_013821985.1 of Opitutus sp. Taxonomy (GTDB): domain Bacteria; phylum Verrucomicrobiota; class Verrucomicrobiia; order Opitutales; family Opitutaceae; genus Didemnitutus. The sequence goes on along the minus strand of PNJQ01000002.1, from coordinate 36,772 downwards.
TGTTTGGGTTTGAGGGGAAGCCATTCGGCCCCAGTGTCTTTCCCCACGGGCCTACCACGAACACCCCTGAGCCAGTCGGCGCAGGGAGCTCCGCATGCAACTGTCGCTCGAACGTCAGGTCGCCGCTGGTTTTGCGGCCGCCGTGCTCGTCCTGCTCCTCATCGGTGCAGCGGCTTGGTGGAGCATTGTCCGCTTCGAGCGGGCATTCAGCTCGGTCGATCATGCCCATCAGGTCCTCAACATCCTCGAGCAAATCCAAGTGCAGGCGCTCAACGTCCAGACCGGCTCGCGCGGCTTTGCGCTCAGCGGCGATCCGCAATATCTCCAGCCGTTCAACACCGGGGTCACCAGCATCCGCGGCGACTTAGCCGCGGCCCGCCGGCTGCTGGCAGACAGCCCACCGCAGACCGCTCAGCTCGCGATCCTGGAAACCAGGCTGGCCGAACTCGTGGACCTGATGCAGCGCCGCAACGACCTTCGGCGCACCGAGCAACTCTCCGACGAGGCGGCGGCTGATTTTCTCTCCGCCGGCAAGCGCACGATGGAGGACATCCGCGCTTTGATCGAAGCGATGGCGGGACACGAGCGCGAACTGCTCGCCCAGCGCAGCCGCACCACCCAGCGGCATGCGGCTCTCACCCGCGCCGCGCTTCTGCTGGCCGTGGCCGGCATCCTCGTCATCGCCGCCTCCGCCGGCACGCGCGTCCAACGCGAGTTCGCCGCCCGCCAGCGGGCCGACCGCGCCTTGGAACGCAGCCGCGCGCTGTTCGAAACCCTCTTCGAACAGGCGACCGACGCCCTCATTCTCACCGACCGCGCCGGCTTCATTCGCCGCGTCAGTCGGCGCACGGAGGAACTTTTCGGCTACGAACGCGCGCAGCTCGTCGGACGTCCGCTCGAGAACCTGATGCCCGAACGCTTCCGCGGACGCCACGTCGGTCATCGCGACGGCTACGCGGCGGCGCCGAAAGTCCGCGCAATGGGCGCCGGCCTTGAACTTTTCGGCCTGAAGCGCGACGGCGCCGAGTTTCCCGTCGATATCATGCTCAGCCCGCTCGAGCTCGAAGAGGGTCCCGCCGTGCTCGCCGCCGTGCGCGACATCACCGAGCGCAAGGCCGCCGCCGCGGCCCTGCAGCGCGCGGCCGACGAGGTGCGCGATCTCTACGACCGCGCGCCGTGCGGCTATCACTCCCTCGACCCGGCCGGCACGATTATCGAAATCAACGCCACCGAACTCGAGTGGCTCGGCTACACGCGCGAGGAAGTGGTGGGTCAGCGACGCTTCCCCGATCTGCTCAGCCCGGCGACGAGCCAGGTCTTCACGGAAAATTTCCTCCGCTTCAAGACCACGGGCCGCGTCGAAAATCTGGAGTTTGAACTCCGTCGGAAGGACGGCAGCACGTTTTTCGTCTCGCTCAGCGCGACCGCCATCTTCGACGCGCAGGGCAACTATGTTTCCAGCCGCAGCACCGTGCACGACATCACGGCCCGCCGCACCGCGGAGCGTCGCCTCGCCGAACTCAACGCCGAGCTGAAACGCCACAGCTCCGAACTCGAAGCCGCCAACCGGGAGCTGGAGGCATTTTCCTACTCGGTCTCGCACGATCTGCGGGCGCCGCTGCGCCACATGTCCGGTTTCGCCGCGCTGCTGGAGCAACACCCGGGGCTGAACCTCGATGCGGTGGCACGACGCTACATCAGCGTGATCACGGGCGCGGCCCAGAAGATGGGGCAGCTCATCGACGACCTTCTGGCCTTCTCGCGCCTGGGCCGCGCGCCGCTGAATCCGATCCACCTCGAAAGCGACACCCTCGTCCGCGGTCTCGTGCGCGAAAACCTGTTCGAGGCCCGTCCCGAAACGCGCTGGCACATCCAGCCGCTCCCTCCGGTCGTGGCCGATCTCGCACTCCTCACGCAGGTTTGGCTCAACCTCCTCGGCAACGCGGCGAAATACTCCCGCAACTCTGCGCCGCCGGAAATCACCGTCACCGGCACGACAACCGAGCGCGAGGTGACGTTCAGCGTGCGGGACAATGGCGTGGGTTTTGATCCGAAGTATGCGGAGAAACTTTTTCGCGTGTTCTCCCGCCTGCATGCCGAGACGGAATTTCCCGGCACCGGCGTCGGCCTCGCCCTGGTGGAGCGCGTCGTGACCCGCCACGGCGGCCGCGTCTCGGCCGCCGGCGAACCCGGCCGCGGCGCCACATTCTCGTTCACCCTGCCCCGTTTTCCCCCGGCGCCAACGACCCCCATCCATGCAAACCGCCCTCCGCCCGATCCTGCTCGCTGAAGACAACCCGGCCGATGTCGAGCTCACCCTCAGTGCGCTCCGCGCCATCCGCATCGCGAACGAAATCGTTGTCGTCGGCGACGGCGCGGAGGCGCTTGATTTTTTGCATCGCCGCGGCGCGTTCGGCGGTCGCATCACCCCGCAACCGGCCGTCGTGCTGCTCGACTTGAAAATGCCGCGCGTCGATGGCCTCGAAGTGTTGCGTCAGATCCGCTCCACCCCGGAACTCCGCCACGTGCCCGCCGTGATCTTCACGTCGTCCCGCGAGGAGCGCGACATCGTGCGTAGCTATGAACTCGGCACCAATGCCTACATGGTGAAGCCCGTGGATTTCCAGGAATTCATCACCGCCATAGGCGGCCTCGGTATTTTCTGGGCGCTGCTCAATGAGCCGGTGCCCGACTCGCGTTGACCCCATGCGCATCCTCCACCTCGAAGACGATCCCAATGACGCCGCCCTCGTGCGGCAGATGCTGCATGCGGACGATCCGTCATGGCAGCTCATCCTCGTCGGCTCGCGGCGCGAATTCGTCGCGGCGCTGAGCGAAGGGCGCTTTGAAGTCATCGTGGCCGACTTCAACGTGCCCGGTTTCGGCGGACTCGAGGCGCTCGCACTGGCCCGCCAACTCGCGCCCGCCACCCCGTTCGTGTTTTTCTCCGGCAGCATCGGCGAAGACCAGGCCATCGGCGCGCTCCAGGCCGGCGCGGCCGACTACGTGTTGAAGGATCGCATGAAGCGCCTCGGCTCGGCCTTGCGCCGCGTCGTCGGAGATCATCGCGAGCGGATGCTGCGGCAACAAGCGGAGGCCTCACTCGTGGCCAGCCAGGCCCGCTACGAGCGGCTGATCAACGAGGCCCGCGATGCCATCTTCTCGCTCTCGGCCGAGGGCGCCATCACCTCGCTCAATCCGGCCTTCGAAACCATCACCGGCTGGCCTCGCCACCGCTGGATCGGGCGCAATTTCGCCGATCTCATCCACGAAACCGACCGCGCCCGCGCGCTCGAATTGTTTCAACGCGTGCGCTCCGGCATGCGCCCCGCTCCGTTCGAGCTGCACCTGAGCACCGCCGGCGGCGAGGGCATCGCGGTGGAATTCACCGTCAGCTACAGCGTCTCCGCCGACGGCCGCGGTGAATTGCTCGGCGTCGGCCGCGACATCAGCGCGCGCCTCAGCGCCGAGGCACTCATCCGCGAACAGGCCGAGGTGATCGACAAAGCGCCCGTCGCGATCGTCATTCTCGATCTCCAGCATCGCGTGAAATACTGGAACCGCGGTGCGACGCTGCTTTTCGGCTGGACCGAGGAGGAGATGCTGGGACGTTCCGTGGACGACATGATGCACGAGCCGACGCGAAGCGTGCTGCAGGTCGGCCGGGCTGTCACGCTGCGCGACGGCGAGTGGCGCGGCGAGGTGCCGGTCGTCACGAAGGACGGCCGTCGGCTCGACACCGAATATTCGATGAACCTCATCCGCGACCACCGCGGCGAGCCGGCCGGACGACTCTCGATCGCGATCGACGTCACGGAAAAGAAACGCCTCCAGGAACAGTTTCTCCGCGCCCAGCGCATGGAGAACCTCGGTCTCCTCGCCGCGGGGATCGCCCATGATTTCAACAACATCCTCGCTCCCATTCTCATGGTCGCCCAACTGCTGCGCACGGACGATTCGGCCGACTCCCGCCGCCGGCTGCTCGGCACGCTCGAGCAAAGCGCCGAACGCGGCGCCGCCCTCGTCAAGCAGATCCTCAGCTTCGCCCACGGCGGTGCGGAAGGCCTCCGCTACGTGCAACTCAGACACATCGCGCGCGACGTGGTGGCGATGGTCGAGGAGACGTTTCCCAAAAACATCCGCTTCACGCACCACGTGCCTTCGGAGCTGTGGATGATCCGTGGCAATCCCACGCACCTCCACCAGGTGTTGCTCAATCTCTGCGTCAATGCGCGCGACGCCATGCCGCAGGGCGGCGAACTCCGTCTCACGCTGGAAAATCGCCAGCTCGACGACTCCGCCGCTGCGCAGGTGGCGGGCGGGCGTCCCGGTGCGTTCACGGTCGTTGAAGTCGGCGATACGGGCGGCGGCATTCCGCCCGCCGTCCTGCCGCACATCTGGGAGCCGTTTTTCACCACCAAGGAATCCGGCAAGGGCACCGGCCTCGGCCTTTCGACCGTGCGCGGCATCCTGCGCAATCATGACGCGTTCGCCGAAGTGCACAGCACGCTGGGTGAAGGCACGATCTTCCGGCTGTTCTTCCCCGCCGACCGCACCGCCGACCCGGCCGAGGCATCCGGCGGCGGCACGCTCGAACTGCCCCGCGGCAACGGCGAACTTGTCCTCGTGATCGACGACGAACCGGGCGTGCGCGAATTGGTGCACACCGTCCTCCTCCGCCACGGCTACCAAGTCGTCCTCGCGCGCGACGGCGTCGAAGCGATGAATTTGTTGCGTCTGAGACCCGCGGAAAAACCGCCGATCGTCGTCACCGACCTCGTCATGCCGCGCCTGGGCGGCGAAGCCCTCCTGCCTTTGCTGCGGATGCAATTGCCACAGGCGAAAATCATCGTGATGAGCGGTCTCGGCGACGGCGCGACCGATAGCGCACCGCGGGATCCCGGCGACGCTTTCTTGCTAAAACCGTTCAAACCGGATGCATTGCTCGAAGCGGTCCACCGGCTGCTGCGGCCCACTCCGCCACCGGACGAGCGCTGATAACATGGCGAACATTCTGGTCATCGACGACGACGACATCTTCCGCGACGTGCTGGTTAGCGCGCTGGTCCACGCCGGGCATTCCGTTCGCCAGGCCACGAACGGCGTCGAAGGCCTCCGCATGTTTCACGAGCAGCCGGCCGAACTCGTCATCACGGACATTGTGATGCCCGAAAAGGAGGGTCTCGACACGATCCGCGATCTGCGCCGCGAGTTCCCCACCGCGCGCATCATCGCGATGTCCGGAGGCCTGGCTCACGATCCTCGCCTCTACCTGCACATGGCCGAAAAGTTCGGCGCCGCCGCCGTTCTCGCGAAGCCCTTCAATCTCGCCGAGCTCAACCAGACGGTGAACGCCGCGCTGGCGAAGTAGCCGCGCTCAAAATTCGTTGCCCGCCCGATAGTGCGCGATCAGTTGCGCCGTGCCTTCGCGCATCGAGACGCGCGGCGCATAACCGACGTCGCGGCGCACTGCGTCGATGCGGAACCAGTGATCGGTCGCGAGTTCCTTGGCCACAAAGCGCGTCATGGGGGGCTCTCCCTTCAGCGGCAACACGCGCCACAGCGTCTCCAGGAGCGCGCCCGCCCGATACGCCGTGCCGAGCGAAACCTGCCGCGTGACTTCCGGCAGGCCCACGCCGCGCAACAACTCATTGATCCACTCCCACAGCACCACCGGCTCGCCGTTCGTGATGAAATACGCCTTCCCGCGCGGATCCCTCCCGCCGGATTCGTCACCTGACCGGTGACAAGTGGCCAACGCGACCTCGGCCTGCACGTGTGCATCCACGACGTTGGCGATGTGCGTGCAATCGACGAGATTGCGGCCGGTCCCGACAATCTTCAGCCGGCCTTGCCGCGCCAACGCCATCACGCGCGGCACGACGTTCCGGTCGCCGGGTCCCCAGACAAGGTGAGGGCGCAGCGCGACCGTCGCGAGTTCGCGTCCGTCCGCTTCCGTCACCAGCCGCTCCGCCGCGGCTTTGCTCGTCGGATACGCGCATGGCGCGGCGGTGCAGAGCGGCGCGGATTCGTCCACGCCCGCCAGATCGCCGCCGTTGAACACCACGCTTGGCGAACTCGTATAAACCAGTTGCGCCACCCCCGCTGCGCGACACGCCGCAATGACGTTGCGCGTGCCCTCGACGTTGACGCGGAAAAACTCCTCTCTGGGACCCCAGACGCCGACGCGACCGGCGACGTGAAACACCGTCGCCGCGCCCTCGCAACCCGCCGCCAGCGCCGCGATGTCATGCAAGTCCCCGCGCACGACTTGCGCGCCGAGCTTTTCCAGATCCGGCATCGGCCGACGCACGAGCACGCGAACGGAACGCCCCGCGGCGAGCAGGCGCTCGGCGAGTTTGCCGCCGATGAAGCCGCTCGCGCCGGTGATGAAGGCCACGCCGCTCACCGCTCCGCCCTCCGGGCCCGCACAAGGTGCACGCGCAGGTTCATCTGCGCGTCACGCACGCGACGGGCAAAGAGGCCTGCGCGCCCACCATCGGCAGCGAAGGTATTCCCGCAAACGTCTTCGAACGATTTCATCGCTTGAGCGACTCGGCGGGAACGTCGCGTTTGTCGAGTTCGTAGCCGGCGTGGTGCGCGGCCCACTTGGCCAGCTGGAGGCGGTGAATCTTCGCGTTATGCCGGACATCGACCGGGAACGCCGGGTGGAGAAACGCGAGGCGAATGCGGTCGGTATGCGCGTGCTGCACGGCCAGCGCGCGGAGTTCGCGCACGAGCTTGCGCCGCAGCGCCGGCGTCTCGACCACCTCGCGCGAACGCGGCTCGACGATGATTGCGGGGCGCTGATTTCCGCGGTCGCCGAGGCCGACCAGCGCCGAGCGGCGGATATCGGGATGCAGATTGAAAATCGGTTCGACCTGATCCGGATAAAGGACGCCGTCGCGCATCTCGACGCGTTCGGCCTTGCGGCCGCAAAACCAAAGTCGCCCGCGCTCATCGATAAAGCCGGCATCACCCATCCGATGCCACAGCTGCGCGCCCTCGCGGATTTTCGCCGCGGTCGTCGCTTCCGGCAGCGCGTCGTAGGATTTCGTCACCACCGGCCCGCACACGATGATTTCGCCGATTTCGCCGACTGGGAGTTCACGCGCGTCAGCGAGGGTGGCGAGCGGCGCATCGGTCAGCGCGATGATCTTCACCTCGATTTCGTTCACCGGCCGACCGACGCAGGTGCCGCGACCGCGCAGGGAATCGAGTCCCGTCTCGCGCGTGACTTCCTCGGCGGCGATCGAACACAGCGGCAGCGACTCAGTGGCGCCGTAGGGGCTCTGTGCCAGGCCTCCGGGCAACAGCGCCTGCACGTCGGCAAACAAGGCCGGAGAAACCGGTGCGCCCGCCATGAGCACGCGGCGCATCGTCGGCAGTTTGATGTTTTGCGCCGCACAGTGCGCGGCGATCTTCCGCCACAATGTCGGCGAACCGAAGGAAGACGTGACGTTTTCCTGCTGAATCGCCTGCACGATCTTCGCGGGATCGACCGCGGCGGGTTTCGATGGATCGATCTCCGGCACGACCGTGGTCATGCCCAGTGCCGGATTAAACAGCGCGAAGATCGGCAGCATCGGCAAATCGACTTCGCCGGGTTGGATGTCGTAGGTCGCACGGACCAGCCGCACCTGCGCGTCGAACATCCCGTGCTCGTAGCACACGCCTTTCGGGGCGCCGGTCGATCCGCTCGTAAACAGGATCGCCGCGAGGTCGCCGGGGTTCGTGGCGGCCAACTTCGTCGAACCCACGCCACGGCAGCGCGCCGTCGCGGAGCCGCCGACCCACACGCGCACTTCGATCGTCGCGAAGGCGCGCCGGAAAACGCGGCTGAAAATCTGCGCGAGCGGAATGCCCAGCAGCACCCGCGGCCGCGAGCGCGCCACGCACGCGAGGAAACTTTCGCGGCCCATGCCGGGATCGATGATCACGGGCACCGCGCCGAGCTTGAACAACGCGAACGCCGCCGCGATGAGCGGCAAGCCTTGCCGCACCATCACGAGCACGCGGTCGCCGCGGTGCACGCCCTTCCCCTCAAGGCGGGCAACCCAGGCGTTCACTTCTTCGTCGAGTTCGCGGAACGACAGCGTGAGATAATCGATCTGTCCGTCTCGCGTGCGGCCGCGCGGCACTTTCACCGCCGGATGATCCGGCTGATGCACCGCCATGAGCGGCAGGTGGCGCGCGATGTTGGCGGAGTCGCTCATGCGAGTTTCCTTGTGGGAGGGGCTTTATGCCCCGACTCAGCACTTTCGTCGGGGCATAAAGCCCCTCCCACCCAAAGCGAGGCTACGACGCCGCAGCCGCGCGGTGAGATCTCCCGACGAAGCACCGCGCTCAGCTTTTCCATGCCGGCTCGGCTTTGAGCAGTTGCGCCTGCCACGGAAGCAAAACCTGATCGATCGTCTCCGGACTGCGGGCGACTTGCACGAGTTGCGAGCGCGTGGCGAGGAGCGTCGGATCGAGATTGAGGCCCTGCGCGAGACGGTCGCGGTCGGCTTTGATGCGGTCCTGGCGCGCCAGTTCCTCCGGCGTCAGCGGCGCGAAGTCGCGGCGGCGTTCGCGGCGCGGCAACGAACGCGGGTCCATCGCGAAGCCTTGACGCACGGCCTCGGCGAGCGTCGGGAACAGCCGGTCATGCCGCCGGCCGAGGTGCACGTGCAACACTTCCTGAACGGGCAGGCCGTCGTCGGCCGCGCGGGCAATGCGCATGAGCATTTCGTTGCCGGTCACCTTGAATGGCGGCGTGTCGAGCTTCTCGGCCCAGCGCTCGCGCCATTGCCAAAGGTGAAACAGCACGGCGAGCCCGCGCCCACCGAGCTTTTCGGAGCCGCCGACGCGCCAGGAATTTTCGTCCGGACCGGCGAACCCGTCGCCGGCGACCTCGATCTGCCACTGGCAGCGCTGCTTCAACCAATCGAGCCGGCCGAGACGTTCGAGTTCGGCGGTGAGCTTGTCGCGCAGTGCGGGCAGGTGAAAGACGTCGAGCGCGGCGTAATCGAGCATGTCGCGCTCAAGCGGGCGCTGCGACCAGTTGGCCTTCTGGTGATCCTTGTCGAGTTGCACGCTGAAGAACTGCTCGAGCAGCGCGGCAAGGCCGAAGCGCGGAATGTTGAGCAGCTGCGCGGCGAACATCGTGTCGAACAAACTGCGCGGCTTGAAATCGCAAAGTCCGCGCAGCAGACGCAGGTCGTAATCGCTGCCGTGCATCACGAGGTGTTTCTGCGCGAGGCGCGGCCAGAGTTCGCCGAGCGGGAGTTCCGCGAGGAGATCGACGAGGTAGATTTCCCGATCGGCCTGGATTTGCAGGAGGCAGACCGCGGTGCGGTAGCGGTAAAGGTTGTCGGCCTCGGTATCGAGGGCGATCTCATCGACGCGGTCGAGGGCGGCGTAGAGCGGCGCGAGTTGCGCGGTGGTGGCAATGAGTTGGTAGTGCGGAGCGGAATTCACCGGCGGAGCTTTCTAATTGTTCCAGGAGGAGAGAAACGCGTCGAGCAGCAGCGGCAAATCGTCGCTGTAACCGCCTTCGAGGACGCCGGCGGCCGGAAGCCCGCTTTGGCGGATCCAGCGGCCGAGTTCGGCGAAGTCGTCGCGCTCGAGCGACATTTCGGTGATCGGATCGCTGACGTAGGCATCGAAGCCGGCGGAAACGAGCACGAGGTCGGGTTTGAAATTTTGCACCGCCTCCCACGAACGCGCGAGTTCGCCGAGATGCAGCTCGCGCGGCGTGTGCGGCTTTACGGGAAAATTCCGGCAGTTCACCGTGGAACGCGTGCCGGTGCCGGGGTAGCCGGGATACTGGTGCACCGAGGCGAAGAACACACCGGGTTTCCCCTCGAGGATGTCCTCGGTGCCGTTGCCGTGGTGCGCGTCGAAATCCCACACCGCCACGCGCACGCTGCCGCCGCCCTGGGCATTGAGCGCGGCGACCGCGATTTGGTTCAGATAACAAAACCCCATCGGCTGGTTGCGCGTGCAGTGATGGCCGGGCGGTCGCATCAGCGCAAACGCTCGCCGGCCGGCGAGCGCCTCGTGCGCGGCATCGAGTGCCGCGCCAACCGCGAGCCGCGCATGGCGGTAAATGTCGGGATAGAACGGCGTGTCGTCGTCGATATCTGGCCCGTGCTGGATGCGTTTGACGAGGGCCGGCGTATGGGCCGTGAGCAAAACCGCCTCCTCGACATCCTGCGGCACGCGCCATTCCCAATCGGGATGCGCCGCCGTCAGGTGCGGGACACTGCGCAGAATGCGGGCGGGCTGCTCCGGCCGCATGTGCGAGCCGTATTCCGCGCAAGTTGGATCGTGAAAGAGAATCATGAACTGTGTCCGCCTACGGACGGAGGGAAGGCGAACAAAAAGCCTAAAGCGCGCGGCGCAGCAAGGCCGGATTATCTCCCAAAACCGCCTGAATTTCCCACCCGGCCAGCCGTCGGGCGACCGCGGCATCGTTGACCGTCCAGCACCACACGGCGACCCCGCGAGAATGAAGAAATCGCACCCAATCCGCCCCTTTTACGGCGCGGAAATCGACACTCAAACCGCCCGCAGAACAGGCGGCAAGTTGGCGGACGAGCGCGGTGGGCGAGGCCCGACCCTCGGAAATCAGCATGCGGGGCACCGCCGGTGCCAGCCGCGCGGCCGCGCGCACGAGCGCCGCGTCGAACGAGGCGAGGACAACGGACGCAGTGGCGCGGGCCGCCTGGACGGCCCGGACCACGGGCGCGACGGGCGTGCCAGCCTTGATCTCGATTTGCACGATGAGTTTGCCGCGCGTGAGGCGCAGGACGTCCGCGAGCCGCGGGATACCCTCGCCGTTGGGCAGCCGAAACTGGGTCAGCTCACGCCAAGTCAGGCGGTCGATTCGCCCGGTCTTGCCCGTGAGGCGCCGCAGGTTGGCGTCGTGGAAGACCACCGCGACGCCATCGCGCGTCACCCGCGCATCGAGCTCGATGCCATCGGCCCGCACCGCGATGGCGCGACGGAACGCCGCGAGGGAATTCTCGGACGCCTCCACGGAGGCGCCGCGATGGGCGAAGATCAAAGGACGGGGCGATTGGGCCACAGAAAACAGAGGAAGACAAAATGCTCACGGAGGCAACTGGGTGATAGGAGAAGGCGGTTTTGCGATGAGCGAGGCAGTCGCGGGATAACGATTTAGCGCGATTTCATTCCTGCAGAGGCAGGCGGTGGGAGGGGCTTTATGCCCCGACATTCCGGCGTCGGCGCTTAGTCGGGGCGTAAAGCCCCTCCCACCACCCTCGACTCCCAGCGCCCGCAGTTTCTCTTTGTGCTTTCTGCGCTTTTTGTGGCCAATGCCTGCCGATGAACGTCGTCGTGCTCTGCTCCGGCGGGATGGATTCCGTGACCGCGCTCCACTGGGCGCGGCGGGAGCACGTCGTGCGAGCGGTGTTGAGCTTCGATTACGGCGCCAAGCACAACCACTGTGAGATCCCGTTCGCCGCCGCGCATGCCCGGCAGGTCGGCGCGCCCCATCACGTGGTGCCGCTGCCGTTCATCGGCGAGCACTTCACGTCGGACTTGCTGAAATCGGGCGGCGACATTCCCGAAGGTCATTACGCGGACGAAAACATGAAGCGCACCGTCGTGCCGTTTCGCAACGGCATCATGCTGGCGGTCGCGGGCGGATTTGCGGAGAGCGTCGGCGCCGACGGGTTGGTCATCGCCGCGCATGGCGGCGACCACGCGATCTACCCGGACTGCCGCGAGGACTTCATGCGCGCGATGGGCGATGCGCTGCGACTCGGCACCTATGCGGGCATCCAGTTGCTGCGTCCGTTCATCGCTTTGAGCAAAGGTCAGATCGCCGCCGAGGGCGGGCGGCTCGGCGTCGATTTCGCGCAAACCTGGTCGTGCTACAAAGGCGGCGAAATCCACTGCGGCAAATGCGGCACGTGTGTCGAGCGCCGCGAGGCGTTTCAGCAGGCAGCGCTCGTCGATCCCACCCGCTACGAGGCCACACCGCCTTTGCCTGCGCGGCCCGCTCGCTTATAGATCCTATGGGTCTCATGGGTCCTATAGGTCCCATAATTCCCCTTCCAGAATGCTGATCTCCGAAATCTTCTACTCGCTCCAAGGCGAAGGCGAACTCACCGGCGTGCCGTCGGTCTTCGTCCGCACCAGCGGCTGCAACCTGCGCTGCAACTGGTGCGACACGCCCTACGCGTCGTGGAATCCCGAGGGCGAGCAATTCGAGGTTCCGGAAATCGTCGCGCGCGTGCAGACGCACGGGGCGGCGAAGCACGTTGTCCTCACCGGCGGCGAGCCGATGATCGCGCCGCAGATTCACGAGTTGGCGTTCCAGCTCAAGGAAGGCGGCTACCACCTCACGATCGAAACCGCCGCCACCGTGCCCCCGCGCGGCATCGCGTGCGATCTCGCCTCGCTCAGCCCGAAGCTCGCGCACTCCGCGCCGGATGCGCGGCTCGACGACATCTGGCGCGCGAAACACGAGGCCCTCCGCCGGCAGCCGGCCGTGATTGCGGAGTGGATCGCGTGGTGCGCGGACTACCAGTTGAAGTTCGTCGTCAGCTCCGAAGCGGACGTGGCCGAAATCGAGACGTTGCTTCGCGAGACCGAATGCGCCGTGCCGCCCCACAAAATTCTGCTCATGCCGGAAGGGACGACCCTCGAAACGCTGCGGGCGCGCGCAGCGTGGCTGAGCGAATTGTGCAAGGCGCGCGGCTTCCGCTACGCTCATCGCTTGCACGTCGAGCTCTATGGCAACAAACGCGGCACGTAACGTGGCGTTGCCCCGCAAGCTCTCCGAGGAACTGGCGGACCTGCAGGCGCGATCGACGGAAGGCCCGCTCACGCTGCGCGAGGTGATTTACGTGCTGCGCGGACGGGCGTATCTGCTGCTCGTCATCCTGCTCGCGCTGCCGTTTCTGACGCCGCTGCCGCTGCCCGGTCTCTCCACGCCGTTCGGCCTCGCGATCGCGGCCATCGCGTTCCGCCTCACGCTCGGTCAGCGGCCCTGGCTGCCGAAAAATTTGCAGCGCCGCGAACTGCCGGCCGGGTTCTTCGGCCGGCTTTTCGCCGTGGCGAAAAGGATTCTCGGCTGGCTGGAAAAGCTGCTGCGTCCGCGCTTGGCCGCGGTCACCGACACGGCGCTGCTCAACCAATTGCATGCGCTGCTCATGCTCGTCGCGGCGCTCGCGCTGCTGTTGCCGCTGCCGATTCCGTTCACAAACAGTTTTCCCGCATGGTCGATCCTGCTGCTCGCGGGCGGCCTGCTCGAACGCGACGGCGTGGCGATCGTGCTCGGCTACGTGGTGTTCGCCGCCGGCGTGTTGTATTTCGTATTTCTCGGCGAGGCGGCGACGGAGCTGGTGCAGGCGTTAGTGCAGTGGCTGCGAAGCTAGGGGGGACCAGCCCGTGTAGGAGCCTGCTTGCAGGCGATCAGGACATTCGCACCTCAAGCCCGCGTTCGATCGCCCTTCATCGCCTGCAAGCAGGCTCCTACCGCCAATCTACGCGCCGCGCGGCGTCGATGGCCTGGCCGGGATCGCGAGCGAGAGCACAACCGATGCGGCGATGATGCCGCCGATGATGCCGAGCGACCAGGTAATCGGGAACTTTCCGCCAAACGCCTCGTTCAACCACACCATCTTCAGGCCGACGAACACCAACACGAGGCCGAGGCCGTATTTCAGCAGCCGGAACTTGTGCATCACTCCGGCCAGCATGAAGAACATCGCGCGCAGGCCCAGAATCGCGAAGACGTTCGACGTAAAGACAATCAACGGCTCCTTGGTCAGCGCGAAGATCGCCGGCACGCTATCGACCGCGAAGACGATGTCCGTCAGCTCGACAAAGACCAAACACACCAGCAGCGGCGTTGCGTGCAGCACGCCGTTCTTGCGCAGCAAAAATTTCTGTCCCTCGAGCTGCGGGGTCACTGGCAGCACTTTCCGCAGCAGGCGGATGACCGGATTCTTTTCCGGCTCGATCGGCTTCTCCGGCACGAAGAGCAGTTTGAACCCGGTGAGGATGAGGAACGCCCCGAAGAGCCAGATGACCCAGTGGAACTGCATCAGCACCGCACCGAGCGTGATGAAGATGACGCGGAAGATGAGCGCGCCGAGAATGCCGTAGAACAGGACGCGGTGCTGGTATTTCGCCGGAATCGCGAAATAGCTGAACACGACGACGAACACGAAAATGTTGTCCACCGAGAGCGATTTCTCGACGACGAAGCCGGTCAGGTATTCGAGACCGGTCTGTTTCGCGAGTGCGGCGTGATCGAGTCCGACGAGCCGCGGGTCGAGCGGGAATTGGTGCAGCGCGTAGGTGTAGAGGCCGTAGCCGAACGCCAGCGCGAGCGTGATCCACACCGTGCTCCACGCGAGCGCCTCCTTGAATTTCACCTCGTGTGCGTCGCGGTGGAACACCCCGAGGTCGAGCGCGAGCATGCCGAGCACGAACAGCGTGAACAGGCCGTAGAACCACCAGTAATCGGCAAAAGGGAAGAGAGTGACGGACGTCATGGGACGCGCCGGAGAATCGGCGCGCCGCCTCCCGCTGCAAGCGAACGCTGGTTGGAAAGCCGCGGGAAGATTCCAGCCACGCCTTGACCGTGCGGCCGGCTGCGCTTCGCTCAGCGGCATGTCACTCAATCTTGCGCACCTCGCCCTCATCCATGCCGCCGCCACCGCGGCGCTCGCCGGACTGGTGTGGGTCGTGCAACTCGCGGTCTATCCGCTGTTCGACGCGATCGGGGCGGACCGGTTCGCCGCCTACCACCGCCGCTACGTGCGCGCCGTGACGTTCGTCGTTGCGCCGTTGATCGGCGCTGAGTTGGTCACGGCCGGGCTCCTTTTCTGGCTGGGCGTGCGCGGGCCGCTGTTCCTCGGTTCGCTCGTGCTGATCGCCATGAACTGGGCGGTGACATTCGCCGTCGAGATGCCGCTGCACCGACGGCTCGCGACCGGCTACAATGCCGAGGCGCACCGCCAGCTCGTTTTTGCCAACTGGTCGCGCACTCTCGCTTGGACCGCGCGCGCCGTGATGATCGGCGTGTGGCTGTTCAGCCTGTCCGCGATTTGAGCGGCCGCGTGGCGGAAATTTTTGTAGGAGCCTGCTTGCAGGCGAAAAAAATCGGCGGAAAAGGCAGCGGCTGCGGACGTCATTATCGCCTGCAAGCAGGCTCCTACAAAGTCACAGACAATTGGCGCGCCGCGTCCCGCTCACATCGTCAGCACAATCTTCCCAAATTGTGCGGCTGCTTCCATGTGGCGGAACGCCTGCTCGGCATCCGTGAGCGGGAACGCCGTGTCCACGACCGGCCGAAGCTTTCTCGCCGCCACGAGCTGAGTCATGCCCGCGAAATCCACCGGCGAACCCATCGTGGTGCCGAGCACGTTGATCTGGCGGAAAAAGCACTTCCGCATTTCGAACAGCTTCGGGTTTCCCGCGGTCGCGCCGAAAAACACGATCCGCCCGCCGGGCGCGGTGAGATCGATGAGTTTGAGAAATCCCTCGCCGCCGGCGCTATCGACAATCACGTCGAACGCACCTGCCGCCTTCGCAAGTTGCTCGCTCCAGTCGGCCTCGCGGTAATTCGCGCCGCCGAGCGCGCCCAGCGCCTTGGCGCGAAGTATTTTGTCCGGCGAACTCGACGTGACCCACACCTGCGCGCCGGCGGCCACCGCGAACTGCAACGCGAACAGCGCCGCACCGCCGCCCGTGCCGGTGACGAGCACGCGCTCGCCGGCCTTGAGCTGCGCGCGCGTGAAGAGCGCGCGCCAGGCGGTGAGGCCCGCGAGCGGCAGCGCGGCGGCCTCCTCCCAGCTGAGATGCGCCGGCTTCGGTGCGAGATTGGCGGCGGGAACCCCGATCTGCTCCGCGAACGTGCCGGCGTCCGGCATGCCGAGGATGCGAAACTTCGGTCCTTGCGCGCGCGGATCCGCGCCCCAGTCGAGCGAGGGATTGATGATCACTTCGCGCCCGACCCACGCGGCATCGGCTGCGCTGCCCACCGCGGTAACGACGCCCGCGCCGTCCGAACCGGGCGTGATGGGCAAAGCGATGCCGGGATAAAGCCCCTGCTGAATCCACACGTCGCGGTGATTGAGCGCCGCCGCCTTCAGTTGCACGACCGCTTGGCCGGGGCCGGCGACGGGGGCGGGCACGTCGCTGAGCGCAACCGGTTGTTTCAGACCGACGAGTTGGGCGGCTTTCATGGACGGGAGCCTAGCGGCACCGGGAGCGGGCGCAAATGCGGAGCCGGTGCAGCGCGACTGAATTTTGCGCGATGACTGGCGGCGCGGGTATTGCCACGCCTTCCAGCGCGCATCGTCGCCGCGAAGGGAGGGGCGCTTGCCCTCAAGCGCCCGACACGTTCGCGGGCCGTTGAGGGCAACGACCCCTCCCGCACCAACTCGAAGCGGCGACGATATTTCGGAATCCGGTCAGTGCTTCTCGCCGTCGAACAACTTCCCGTTGATCACGGTGCCGATGCAGTGGCTGGTGTATTCAAAAGGATCACCGTCGAAGAGCGCGAGGTCGGCATCCTTGCCTTTCTCCAGCGAGCCCGCGCGGTCGGCGATGCCGAGGATCTTTGCGGCGTTGATCGTCACACTCGCGAGCGCAGCGTCGAACCCGAGGCCCTTGCCGGCGGCGACGGCGGCTTCGAAGAGAACGACGCGCGTCTTTGGCACGTAGGACTCGTAGCCGCTTTGCAGCGCGAACGGGATGCCGGCGTCGTGGAGTTTCTTCGCGGTGTCCATCGCGAGATTTTCCGTGTCCTCGTTGGCGCGCGCCAGCGTCGGATGCAGGATCACCGGGAAACCGCTCGCCTTGATCGCATCGAGGACGAGGTGGGCGTCAGCGCAGCCGTCGAGGACGATCTTGAGGTTGAACTCCTGCGCGATGCGCAGCGCGGCGAGGATATCGAGATGCTTCTGCGCGGTAATCAGCAACGGCTGCGAACCATCGAGGGCGCGGCCGAGTGTTTCGAGCTTCAGATCGCGGCCGGGACGCTTCGATTCGTCCTTGGCATCGCGCTTCTTCGCGTATTCCTGCGCCTTGATCAATTCGGCGCGGAGCATCGCGACGGCCTTCGAACGTGTGCCGGGAGATTTCGGCGGACCGCTCGCGGCCGCGCCGCCACCGGGGCCGCCCGCAAGGTTGAGCGCGTTGGTGCCCAGCGAAGCGGTCGTCATTGCCGCAGGGTTGACGACGTCGTGGTCGCTCTCCCGACCGAGCGTTTTCACGATCATCGTCTGGCCGGAGACGAGCGTGCCGGGCGCGTGGCCGGTGTTGACGGTGGTGACGCCAAAGCTCCGCACCCAGGCGACGAGTGGATCCTGCGCGTTGTAGGCGTCGAGTGCGCGCAACTCCGGTTGCACCGCGGTGGAGCGCTCGAGCATGTCCTGATCGTGCGGCTGGTTGAGCAGGCCGGAGAGGCCGACGGTGGCGCGTGCGTCGATTAAGCCGGGCGTGACGACCTTCGCGCGCACAACGCGGTGGTCGGCGGTATACATCATATCCTTCGCGGGGCCGACGTAGCCGATCTTGCCGTCGCGGCCGACGAGAATGAGCCCGTCTTGGATCGGAGCGCCCGCGGAGGTGTGAATCGTCGCGGCGTGAATCGCGAGCGGCATGTCGGCGGTCTCGTCGGCGCGCGCGAACGCGATGACGGCAAAGAGCACCAGGAGGACGCCGATGGCGTTGATGAAATTGCGCAGGTTCATTGGGCGCTCCCGTAGAGTTGGGCGTTGACGGCGGCGATCATTTCCCAGGCGTTGCCGAAACAGCAAAGCTGCCCGCGGCGCGGGTCGCCGGCGCCGGCGCCACCGAGAGCATAAATGCGATCCTGCGGATCGGTGAGATCGAAGACCTTGCGGCCCTCGATCCACGTTTCTTCGACGCGCGTATAGACGCTCAGCGGGTCGCCGGAGAGGAGGATGAAGTCGGCGTCCTTGCCCACTTCGAGCGAGCCAACGCGGTTTTCGAGACCGAGGATCTTCGCGTTCGCGATCGTTACGGCCCGCAGGGCGCCGTCGCGCGTCATGCCGCCGCGCACCGCCAGGCCGGCGATGCGGAGAAAATGCCGCGAGTCGGTGACGCCGTCGTCCGTGTGCAATCCGACGAGCACGCCGGCTTTCTCGAGCACGGCGGGAGTTTCGAACGAGGCTTCCTTCGTCTCGAGTTTGCCGCCGGGCGAATCGACGATGATGACGGAGCACGCGGCGCCGGCCTGCGCGATCTCGGCGGCAACCTTCCAACCTTCGCTCACGTGATGAAGGACGACCTTGAAGCCAAATTCCTTCGCGAGGCGCAGCACGGTGAGGATGTCGTCGTGCCGGTGCGAGTGGTGCTGCACGACTTTCTTGCCGTCCATCACCGCGACGAGTTCTTCCAGCGCGAGGTCGCGCGCGGGCATTTTCTCCGGGTCGCCGTTGGCGCGCGCGAGCTTCGCCTTGTATTCCTGCGCCTTGATGAACTGTTCGCGCACGAGGGCGGCGGACCTGCCGCGGGTGCCGGGGAAATTGCCGCCGGCAGCGCGAAGGGAGTTGGTGCCGTTGGCCATCTTCAAGCCGCCGGCGAACGAGCCGTCGTCGAACTTGATCAGAATGTCGTCGATCGTGCGGCCGTCGCGGAGTTTGGCATAGACCGTCTGTCCGCTGATGAGGTGGCCAGAGCCGGGCATGATGTTGACGGTCGTGATGCCGCCCGCCTGCGCCTTCTGGATTGAGGGACTTTGCGCGTCGATCGAGTCGAGCGCGCGGACGTCGGGCTGGATCGCGCTCGACGCATCCGCACCGGCGGGGCCGCCGACATGGCTGTGCGAATCGACGAGGCCGGGCATGATGACTTTGCCGCGCGCGTCGTGGATTTCGGCGCCCGCAGGCACGGTGATTTTATCGGCCGCGCCGACGGCGAGGATTTTGCCGCCTTGGACAACGAGCACGCCATTGGCGATGGGCTCGCCGACGATGGGGATGAGTTGGGCGCCTTGGAAGACGATCGTCTTCTCCTGCGCGCAAACGCCGACGGCCAACAGGACCGCCAGGGGTAACAGGGGTCGAAGCATAGGCCGGGGAAGCTAGCGCCGCATGAATTGCCATCAACGGGAAAGATTTCGGACGCAACGGACACCGGCTGGCTTGCCATCGGAAATTCTCCGACTAATCAGACGGCTGTGAACGTTGTCGGACTTTTCGCGGGTATCGGTGGCATCGAACTCGGACTCTCTCAGGCCGGGCATCGGACACTGCTGAATTGCGAAATCGATGCCGCGGCAACCGCGGTTTTGAAGGCGCGCTTTCCGGGCGTTCCGATCCATGGCGACATTCGGACGCTCAAAAAGCTTCCCGCTGAGACGGAACTGCTTGCCGGTGGATTCCCCTGCCAAGACCTATCCCAAGCGGGAAAGACGCGGGGCATTTCAGGAAAAAATTCGGGCTTGGTTTCCGAAGTATTTCGGCTGCTTCGTTCGCGAGACGTTCCGCACGTCCTGTTGGAAAATGTCTCGTTTATGCTGGCTTTGGATCGCGGCCACGCAATGCGGTTTGTCACCGGCGAGTTGGAGCGCTTGAGCTATCGGTGGGCTTATCGCGTTTTGGACAGTCGCGCATTCGGCCTTCCTCAGCGGCGTCAGCGGCTCTTTCTAATCGCTTCGAAAGCTTACGAACCATTCGAACTCTTGATGGCGGACAATGCCGAGCATCGCGAAACAGAGGAATGGCGCGGACGCGCGTGTGGTTTTTATTGGACCGAGGGGGTTCGAGGGCTCGGATGGGCCGTCGATGCTTTGCCGACGCTGAAAGGCGGTTCAACCATCGGAATCCCATCGTCACCAGCGATCTGGTTGCCGGATGGAAATATTGTGACGCCGGATCTCCGAGACGCCGAACGCATGCAGGGTTTTTCGGCTGATTGGACACAGCCGGCCGAAAGCGTCGCCAAAAAGAACGCCCGCTGGAAATTGGTCGGCAACGCGGTCTCCGTTCCCGCTGCCGCATGGGTCGGCGAAAAACTGGCCGACGGGCCGAGCGCAGTGGATTTGCGCGTCGCGTCGTTCGATCAGATGAAAAAATGGCCGATCGCAGCATTCGGTGGTCCGCGCCAAAAGGCATTGGCGGTTTCCGTTTCAATGTGGCCGGTTGCCAAGGCTCGCCCCGAACTAACGCAATTTCTACAGTTCGCTCCGAAGCCCCTCTCCTACAAGGCGACTGCTGGATTTATTTCTCGGTTGAGCTCCGGTAGCCTCCATTTTCCGCAAGAGTTCTTGGCCGCGCTGCGCCGACACGCAGACCGCATGCGGGGGCAAATGGAGTTGGTGGCGTGAGTGCCCTCGGCGAAGCGATCATTGCGCGTTCAATCGATGCGATGCGCATCGAGGATCAGCACGGCAATCGCTGGCAATATCACTCTCGCAGTGATCGACACAGCAAGATCGCGTGCTGGGCGGTGCTCTTCGATGTAATGCGTTCCTGCGAACTCCTGCGCGAACACGTCACCGCTGGAAAGGTCGGCTTCGGCATCAACCACGAACTTCACGACTTTAAGCAGAACCGGAAGAAGAACCTCGACCTGGTGGTGGCGAAGCCTTCGACCGACCCGGCAAAGTCGCTCACGTTCGCGGAATACGGCAAGCAAATGCAGGTTTGTTTGAGCGATGCGGAAGCTGCTGAACTCGCCAACCTGCCTGTGCTTCGCGCGGCCGCAGTCTCGAACGTCTTGGTCGCACTCGAAGCCAAGGCGTGCATGACGGAGCATCAGAAAGCGCGTCCCCGCCTATTCGATGAGCTGGCTTCGTCGTTCCAAACCATTCACGGCGACACCAACAGCGCGATCGCTGCGGCGTTCGTGATGATCAACTGCGCTGATTCGTTCGTTAGTCCCGACCGGAACAGGAAGAAAGTTCGCGCAGGGAAATACGTCCTCAATCCGCACAAGCAGCCGGCCGCGGCAAACGGCACGCTGGAAAAAGTGATGCAGTTGCCCCGCCGCAGCGATGAGCGAGAACATGGATTCGACGCGCTTGGTGTCACCATGGTCAATTGCCCCAACGACGGGACGAGCGTTTCTGTTGCGACTGGGATGAATGGATTGGTCGATAAAATCGTAACCTATCCTTCATTGATTCAGCGTGTCTCGCACCTCTACTCGACGAAGTTCCGGGGGCTCTAAGCGTTCGTCCACCAGCCGCATGAGCCGCGTCGAACGTAGCGCGCTGATGGCTCGCGTGCGCCAAAAGCACACCGCGCCAGAAATCGCCGTCCGATGCGAACTCCACGCAATGGGCGTTCGGTTCACTGTAAACGGACCAAAAAACAGGACGCTGCCTGGACGTCCCGACATCGTGCTGCCGGCGCGCAAGCTTGTGGTTTTCGTTCACGGCTGCTTTTGGCACCGGCATGTCGGGTGCATTCGCACCACCACGCCGACGGCAAATCGCGATTTCTGGTTGTCGAAGTTTGCCGCGAACGTTTCAAGAGATGCGCTCCAGAAAAAGAAGCTGCGAAAACTTGGGTGGCGCCCTCTCGTCGTCTGGGAGTGCGAGACGAAAAGGCCCGAACGATTGAAGCGGCGACTTGCGCGGCTTTTGCAAATCGACGACACGGCGCGGACGGAGTCCGCGCCCTACCGGCAACTCACTCCGACAAAAGCACGCGGAAGCGCCAGGCTTTCAGGTCGAGCGGGACGCGCGCGTCGAAGGTGACGATCTCGCCGGTGAACGCGTCGCGCCACTTGCCTGCGAACGTCGGATCGAAAACGTCGGCTTTGGCGTCTTTCGCGGTGAGATTGAGGAAGCCGACGATCTTCTTCCCGGCGGCTTCGCGGAGCACGGCGTAAAAGGTCGCGTTGTCGGTCGTGTCGAGGCGGCGCATCGATGCGCCGGTGTGCAACGCGGGATTCGTGCGGCGAAGGCGCGTGAGGAGGTGGTAGAGCTGCGAGGTCGGATGCGTTTCCTTCGGCCAGACGATCGGGTCGCGGGTGAAGAACTCGAGGCGACGGTCGAGGCCGATTTCCTGGCCGTTGTAGATCATCGGCACGCCATCGAGGAGAAACGTCAGCACGGCGAACGGCGCGTAGCCCATGCCCATCCGCTCGAACTCGGTGCCGGCCCAGCTGTTCTCGTCGTGACTGCTCGTGAAGATCATCAGCGAACTCCCGGCGGGAAACGTGGCGCGGATCTTCGCGAGCGCTTCGTCGATCGCGGACGCGGATTTTTTGCCCTGCGCGATCGAGTTCATCGCGTGGTGCAGGTCGAAGCCGTAGGAGGTGTTGAAGCCGCGGATTTGTTCCTGCGGCAACTCGGCCTCAGCGAGGAAAAAAGCGTCGGGCTTCACGGCGCGCACGCGCGCGGTGAGTTCGTCCCAGAAAGGCGTCGGCAATCCCCACGCGACGTCACAGCGGAAACCGTCGATGCCGAACTTCTGCACCCAGTGCAAAAGCGCGGAGGCTTGGTAGTCGAGCAGACCCGGCGCGGAGAAGTCGAATTGCACGACGTCGGTCCAATCCGTGCCGAGCGGCGGCATGAGTTTCCCTGCGTGGTCACGCGCGAAAAATTCCGGATGCGTTTGCACGAGCGGGTTGTCGGGCGAGACGTGGTTGCCGACCCAGTCAAGGATCACGCGCATGCCGCGCGCGTGCGCGGCGTCGATGAGCGCGCGGAGATCGGCATCGGTGCCGAACTCGGGGTTGACGGCGAAATAGTCCTTGGCCGCGTAGTAGCTGCCGAGCGGACCCTTGCGGTGGAGTTCGCCGATCGGATGGATCGGCATCAGCCAAAGAATATCGACGCCGAGGGCTTCGAGGCGCGGGAGATCGGCGGTGACGGCGGTGAGTTTTCCCGCCGCGGAGTATTGGCGGACGTTGATTTCGTAGATGGTGCCGCGGCGGACCCAGTCGGGTTGGCCGATGGCGCGCTCGTGGGCGCTCGGAATCGATTTTTCCCGCTCGGGAATGGCGGCGAGCGTGAATAGCGGCGCGATCAATATCGCGGTGGCGAGGCAACGAAGGGACTTCAGCGAGATCATGGGAAAGCGCAAAAAATCTAACCGGCCGCGATGCTGGACCCATTCTGTTTTGCCGGACAGAGCTGGCAATGCGTGGAGAAAACTTAGGGGGGGCGGGCGCGCCCGATGGCGGGCAGAGGGGATCAGCCTTCGCCAAGCTTCATTTCAGCACGCGCGACGCGAGGCATGGTCCGAACGTGGGTCCGACTGAAGCCGGACCTACTTTTTCTTCAGGCGGGCGTGGAGCTGTTTGATTTCCGGGCTGACCGCACCGCAATCACTGCCGCAGCCGGTGGATTTCTTCTTCCCGAACCACGCGCGCATCAGGTAGGCGGCCGCGAGGGCGACGATTCCGAGAGCGAGGATGGATTGAAGTTCGGAAGACATGTGCAGAGGAGGACCAAGAAACACACGAACGACACGAAAGCCAATCAGACGGTCAAGCGGCCGAGGGTGGTTCGGACCATTTCGCGTGTTTCGTGTCTTTCGTGGTGACCATCATCAAAATCCCAACGCGCGGCCGATTTGATAGACTGCGAAGCACGCGAGCCACGCCGTGCCGGTCATGTAGCCGATTTGGAAGAGCGGCCAGCGCCAGGAATTCGTTTCGCGCTTCACGACCGCGAGCGTGGCCATGCACTGCATCGCGAAAACGTAGAACACCATCAGCGAAAGGCAGACGAGCGGCGTGAAGAGAGGCGCGCCGTCCGGCCATTGCGCCTCGCCCATTTTTTCGCGCAACGGCGTCGTGTCGTCGTCGGCACTCTCGACCCCGAAGATCACGCCCATCGAGCTGACGAACACTTCGCGTGCCGCGAACGACGTGATGAGTCCAATCCCGATGCGCCAATCGAAGCCGAGCGGCTGGATGACCGGTTCCAGCACGTGACCGGCCTGACCGGCGAAGCTGTGCGCGATCTGCTCGGTGGCAGTCGCGTCCGGATTCGGGTGTTTCGGGTAAGTCGTCAGCACCCAGAGCACGATGGAGATCGCGAGGATGATCGTGCCGGCGTTTTTCAGGAACAACCAGCCGCGCTCCAGCATGTGGCGGGAAATTTCCTTGAACCGCGGCGGCTGATACGGCGGCAGCTCCATGATCATGTGCGGCGTGCCGCCTTTCACGAGGTAGCGCTTGAAGAGCCAGGCGAAGAAAAACGCGCCAACGGTGCCGAGGCCATACATGAGCAGCATCAGCCCAGCCTTTTGCAGGGCCGGGACGGTCTCGCCGGGCAGCAGCATCGCGATCATGAGCAGATAAACCGGCAGGCGGGCCGAGCAGCTCATCAACGGCGCGACGAGAATAGTGACCAGACGGTCGCGCGCGTTCTCGATCGTGCGTGTGGCCATGATGCCGGGAATCGCACACGCGTAGGAGCCGAGCAGCGGGATGAACGACCGGCCGTTCAGGCCGACGCGGCTCATCGGCCGGTCCATGATAAACGCCGCGCGCGCCATGTAGCCGGTGCTTTCGAGCAGTCCGACGAAGAAAAACAGAATCAAAATTTGCGGCAGGAAAATCACGATGCCGCCTACGCCACCGATGATGCCGTCGGTGAACAGGTCGCGCAGCGGGCCGGGCGCCATCGCGTTCTTCACGCCATCGCCGAGCGCGGCGACGTTCTCGTCGATCCAGTTCATCGGGTATTCGGCGAGCGTGAAGATGGAGAAGAACATCACGGCCATGATGCCCGCGAATACGAACCAGCCCCAGATCGAGTGACACAGCACGGCGTCGATCCGATCGGAAACGGAGGGCCGCTGGTCGCGGGCGCGGAGCACGACGTCCTCACACAACACCGCGATCGCATCGTAGCGGCTGCGAATCAACACGGCGGACCAATCCGTCCCGTCCTTCGTCCAGCGGTCGCGCCACTGACCGAGGATTTCGTGCGTGCGCGGCGAGAGTTGCTTCGAGCCTGCGACGCGCACCGTGTCGAAATCCGTCAACAGCAACAGCGCCTCGGCGCGCGCGACGAGCGGCGAGCGCGCGTCGTTTTGCACGAGCGACGCCTGCAAGTCCGCAACGGCGGGCGCGATCGGGCCCGGGACGTCCCACCGGTGTTTCGCAAGGGAAAGTTCCACGCGGCTCATGGCGAGGCGCAGCTCCAGCAGGCCCTTGCCGCGCACGGCTTCGCAGGGGATGACCGGGACGCCGAGCTCGCGCTCGAGCGCTTGGGCATCGATCTTCACGCCCGCGTCGGCGGCAATGTCCATCATGTTCAGCGCGACGATGACGGGCCGGCCAAGATCGAGAATCTGATGAACGAGGTAGAGATTGCGCTCGAGGTTTGAAGCATCGACGACGCAGACGATGCGGTCGGGTTGCGGCGTGTCCTCGCGGCGGCCGAGCAACACGTCGCGCAACACCGCTTCATCCGGCGAACGCGCGGCCAGCGAGTAGGCGCCCGGCAGATCGATGACTTGGATCGGACGCCCATGTTGCGAGTAGGCGGTGCCGACCTTTTTCTCCACGGTGACGCCGGGATAGTTGCCGACTTTTTGGCGGAGGCCGGTGAGCGCGTTGAAGAGCGTCGTCTTGCCGCAATTCGGGTTGCCCACCATCGCATAGACCGGCGTGCGGTCGCTGGCCGATGCGGGGCGCTTGGCGCCAGACAAAGCGATGTGCGACGGGAGCGGCTCGGTGTTCTTCATCGGCGCGAGGAGCGACGTATGATCGTCGCGGGGTGCGGAGCGCGAGAGACGCGCGAACCGGACATGGCGGCGGAATTACCGCGCCCCGGCCGGCAACCGCTCGACCAGGATGCTCATCGCCGCGCTGTGATTGAGCGCGATGCGGGTTCCGTTGATGAGGCAGAGGCTCGTGGCGCTGCCCGAAATTTTCGTCACCAACGCCGCTTCCCCAAACCCCATCTCGCGCACCCGCTGGCAAAATCCTTCGTCGCCGCTGAGCCGGCAAACGCGTCCCGTCATGCCGGGAGACAGCTGGCAGAGGGGGGAGAGATCTTGGAATGGCGTGGACATTCGCAACGCCGAGAAAACGCGATTGAGACTGAGTTGCAAGCCAAGGATTGGCGGGCATTGGTCGCGGGACAAAAGGGATGAAAGACAACAAACTGTTGAACATAAACAACGTGAGCGAAGTCATCACGGCTTATCCCGTCAAAAAGCGCGAATCCTTTACCAAAGAATGCACGGTGTTGTGGTCGGCGGTGGCCCGCACGCAGCGTGAAAATCTCACGAGCGACGTCCACCGACCCAATCAACCTGGCTCGCGTTTCGCAATTCATGGCGCGCGCCTCAGTTTCGTGCGCCGCGCGCCGCGCGTCGCCTGTCCGTCGCCGCTGGGGACAGCGGCGACCACCTTGAGCACAACGTAGCCGCTCCCGCCTCCGGCCCAGCCTCGGCGCTGTTTCACCTTTGCCCGCCAGGCGAAATCGCGGTCCGCTACACCCCTCGCGTCATGCAGCTCCGCTTCCGCCCGCACACCTTGATTCTTCGTCACGCGTTCGGCATCGCGTCCAACACCCGCACGTCCACCCCGGCGATGCTCATCGAAATCGAGCACGACGGCGTCGTCGGCTACGGCGAATCCGCGATGCCGCCCTACCTCGGCGAAACCCAGGAGACCGCCGCCTCGTTTTTCTCGCGCGCCACGCCGCTGCTCGCCGACGTGCGCGATCCGTTCCAACTCGAGGAAATTCTGCCCGCCCTCGACGCGCTCGCGTCGGGTAACTCCGCCGCGAAGGCGGCCATCGACATCGCGCTGCACGACTGGATCGGCAAAAAGCTCGGCGCGCCTTGGTTCCGCTTGTGGGGACTCAATCCGGCGAAGGCGCCCGTCACGTCGTTCACGATCGGCATCGATACGCCCGAAGTCGTGCGCGAAAAAACACGCGAAGCGTCGGAATACAAAATTCTCAAAGTGAAACTCGGCCGCGACGCCGCGACCGACCGCGCGCTCATCACGACCATTCGCGAAGTCACCGCCACGCCGCTCACGGTTGATGCCAACCAGGGCTGGACCGACCGCACCGAGGCCCTGCGGATGATCGAGTGGCTCGCGGAGCGCAACGTCCTCTACATCGAGCAGCCGATGCCAAAAACCGCGCTCGACGACACCGCGTGGTTGCGCGAGCGCAGTCCGCTCCCGCTCATCGCCGACGAGAGCCTGCAACGCGTCGGCGATGTCCCACGTCTGCGCGGCGTGTTCGACGGCATCAACATCAAGCTGATGAAGAGCACCGGCCTCCGCGAGGCGCACAAAACCATCATCCTCGCGCGCTCACTCGGGATGAAACTCATGCTCGGTTGCATGACCGAGACCTCGTGCGCCATCTCCGCCGCCGCGCAACTCTCGCCGCTGGTTGATTGGGCCGACCTCGACGGCGCGTTGCTCATCAAAGACGATCCGTTCGACGGCGCGCGCATCGTCGACGGAAAAATCACCTTGCCCGACCGCCCCGGCATCGGCGCGGTGAAACGATGACCGACGCGACGGCGCGCCTGATTCAATTTGTCTCGCGTGAGGCGCGCGGCACACTGTCGGCATGCCAACGCCCCTCGTCCGCGCGGTCTGGGCCACCGCGCTGATTCTCGGCGCAGCCATGCGCCTTTCGGGGCAGGAAAAGCCGGCCAATTCGACGCCGATCGACCTGCCTGAGTTCAACGTCGTCGCCGAACGCGAACTGCCGCCACCGGAGACGTGGCATTACGCCCGAGTCGCGGGCCAGGAGGTGCTCTCGAGCGCCTCACCTCGGCGCACCAAGCAACTCGCCCAAGACCTCACCGATTTGCTACACGCCTTGGAGCTGAGCAGCACGCGTCTTCTCCCCGCCAATCCGGCACCTCTGCGGATCGTGATCACGGGAGGCACGGAGCAGTTCAACTCCCTTGCGCCTCGCGCGCTCGAGTCCGGCACCGAAGACCCCGAGACCGCACTCCTCGGCCGTCCGGAGCAGCCGGTGTTGGTCATCAACGCAGCCGCGCAAGCACTCGATTTCGACCGGGACGGACAAGACGCGGCGGAGCCCGATTCCGAAGACGCGGCGATGCCCTCGGTCCGCCGGGCAAATGCCACCCGCAATCTCCAGCTCGGTTATCTTCGCGCCTGGCTCGCGCAACCGCGCCCGCCGCTTCCGCCCTGGCTGACCGAGGGCGTGGCCCAAGTCCTCGCGTGGGCGCGCGTCACCGAGACGTCGGTCACGCTGGGTCAGGTGGAAGATCCCAACCAAAAGGGCTCGAAGGATGGCCAGGACCGCGAACCCGGACGCGTGATCAAAGGAGATGTGCGCCACATCCCCACTCACTTCAGAGATTCGCTGTCTGATCGGCTCGATTTCAACGCGGCACTCGCGCACAGCGCCTTGTTCCCACTCGAAGAGCTGTTCGCCGGAGAGCTGCGCAAATTTTCGGGCACCGAAAACGCCGCGCAACTCCTCCGCTGGAAAAAACAGTGCCACGCCTTCGTCCACTGGGGCCTCTTTGGCGATTACGGCCGGAATTCGGCCGCGTTCTTCACCTTCACGCGCCGACTTCGCCACGAACCTCTGACGGAAAAACTATTCCAAGAGTGTTTCGGGATGAACTACGCCGCCGGCACCCAAGCCTTGCGCGTGCACGTGGAGATGACTCGCGCGAAAGTGCAGGGAGTGAAGGCGAACAAAGGCGAGAAACTGCCGTCGGCGCCCGCGGTCGAAGTCCGCCCCGCCACGCTGCTCGAGATCGCCCGGCTGAAGGCCCACGCTTACGCGGCGGGCGGGCAGCTCGATCGCGCGCGCGAAGAACTCATCCTCGCCTATCGTCGCGGCGAGCGTTCGCCCGACCTCGTCGCCGAACTGGGTCACGTCGAACGCGCGCTCGGCCGCCAGGACCGCGCCGCGCATTATCTGGCGCTCGCCGTCCGGGCAAAAACGACCCGCCCCCACGCCTATCTCGCGCTCGCCCAGCTGCGGCTCGAAGAACGCCTCGCGCAACCCCAGGCGAAGAATGGCCAGCTCAGTTACGAGCAACTGCTCGGCGTGCTCGAGCCGTTGCTGTTGGCACGCACGCAGGCGCCCCGCGCGCCGGAAATCTACACCTTGTTCGCCGAGGCGTGGTCGAGGACGGCGGCCACACCCACGCCCGACCACCTCGGTCTCATCGACGAAGGCGTGCAGCTCTTCCCCGGCGATGCCGCGCTACGCGAGGCGCGCGCCCGGCTGGGCCAGACGACCACCCCGCCCTGAATGAAGCGGGCTCGCATCGCACGCGGCGCGGGCTCAACGTTCACGGAGATTCGTCTGCATGTCCGCCCTGGCCCTTCCCTCCACCCTGCGCGAAAAAATCGGCCAGCTTCTGCTGCTCGGTTTCAAAGGCAGCACCGCCGCCGAAACCGCGCTGATCACGCGCGATCTGACCGAACACGGCGTCGGCAGCGTGATCCTCTTCGATCTGGACATGACCGGCACCGTCGATTCGGGCGCGCCGGGCAAACGCAACATCGAGTCGCCCGCGCAACTCCAGGCGCTGATCGCGCACCTGCAATCCTGCGCGCGCGTGCCGTTGCTCGTCGCGATCGATCAGGAAGGCGGACGCGTCAACCGCCTCAAGCCCGCCTACGGCTTTCCGGAGAGCGTGTCGCACGAGGAACTCGGTGCGCGCGACGACCTGGCGTTCACGCGCGAGCAAGCCGCCGCGACGGCGCGCACGCTCGCCGCACTCGGCATCAACTGGAATCTCGCGCCCGTCGCCGACCTCGACGCGAATCCCACCAACCCGATCATCAAGGGCAAGCGCCGCAGTTTCGCGGCCGACCCCGAGAAAGTCGCGCGTCACGCCGCCGCGTTTGTTGACGGACATCGGGCACACGGCGTGCTGACGTGCCTGAAACATTTTCCCGGCCACGGCAGCGCCGCCGGCGACACGCATCTCGGTTTCGTCGATGTCACATCGACGTGGCATGAGCGCGAACTCACGCCCTTTGCACGACTGATCGCGAGTGGTCACTGCGATTCCGTGATGAGCGCGCATGTGTTTCACGCGGGCCTCGACGCAGAGCTGCCATCCACGCTGTCGCGCGCCGTCATCACCGGCCTGCTCCGCGAAAAACTCGGCTTCGGCGGCGTGGTGTTGAGCGACGACCTCGAGATGAAAGCCATCTCGACCCGCTTCGGCGTCGAGCAATCCATCCCCGCCGCGCTCAACGCCGGCGTCGATGTGCTCTGTTTCGGCAACAACCTCGCCTACGATCCCGACATCGCGCCCAAGGCCGTCGCGATCATCGAACGCGCCGTGCGCGACGGTCGCGTGCCGGAGAGCCGCATCGATGAGTCGTGCGCACGCGTGCTGGCGTTGAAACGCAGCGCGGGATTGATCCCCGACAATTCTTAACCACGGATTGCCGATTCAGCTTTTCTTCCGACGATTCGTGTTATCCGTGCAATCCGTGGTTCAATTCCTCCTGTGAACAATTTCCTTTCCCCTGCTGCCGCTCTCGTCCTCGTCCTCGTCCTAACCGGCTGCGCGCATCGACCCGGCACGCTCGCTAAACGCACGGGCGACGAAATCGTCGTGGCCGGCCAGCTCTTCCACACTGGCACGAAGGTCGTGACTTGGATGGACCCCGGCGGCTACGACGCGTATCGCACCGAGCGCCGCTTCGCGCCGTATGAACAGAGCAGCTGGGCGAAAACGCAGGAGGCGAAGGTCGATTACAAGGACCCCGCGCGTTACGGTCTGCGGTTCGCGCGCCTGTCGCCGCAAGAGATCGAACGCTTCCGCGGCGGCGGCTGGGATTTGCCGACGCTGCAGCGCGTCGTGGACCAATTCGTCATTCACTACGACGTCTGCGGGATCGCCAAACAATGCTTCAACATCCTGCACGATCACCGCGGGCTGAGCGTGCACTTCATGTTGGATCTCGACGGCACGATCTATCAGACGCTCGACCTGAAGGAGCGCGCGTATCACGCCACGACGTCGAACCACCGCAGCGTCGGCATCGAGATCGCCAACATGGGCGCCTATGGCCCGAACGACACGAAGACGCTCGAGCAATGGTATGCGCGCAACGCAAAGGGCGAGACGATCATCACCGTGCCGGAAAAACTCGGCGACCCACTCATCCGCACGATCGGCTTCGTCGGGAAACCCGCCCGGCCCGACACCGTGCGCGGCGTCATCCAAGGCCAGGATCTCGTGCAATATGATCTCACGCCCGAGCAATACGCGGCGCTGATCAAGCTCACGGCCGCGCTCCACAAAATCTTCCCCAAGATCAAACTCGACTACCCCCGCGGAGCGGACGGCAAACTCCTCCCCCAAAAATTGCCGGACGACCAGCTCACGACCTACGAAGGCGTCCTCGGTCACTACCACATTCAAACCAACAAGACCGACCCCGGCCCGGCGTTCGACTGGGACAAGGTGCTCGACGGTGCGCGCAAGCTCGTGCGGTGACGTGGCGGCGCGCTCCGCGAACGGCGGAGAGCGCGTGCGCTTCGCGCAGCGCAGCATGCGACCGCGAAACCATCCGGGCCGGCTGAAGTCGGCCCTACCGTTTGTAGGAGCCTGCTTGCAGGCGATACGAAGCGGGTGTCGCGGCGAAACGTTTTTATCGCCTGCAAGCAGGCTCCTACAAAGCCAACGCCGCGATCACCCGAAACTGCGAACACTCACGCGTTCTTCTTTCCGAAACTCTCCGGAATCTTCCCAACGACCAGTGCCGCCGACGCGAAAGACGGGATCGTGCACGCGAGCACCCACCAAAAGAAGTTCACGTAGCCGATCTGGTCCTGAATCCAGCCGGCAGCCATGCCGGGTAGCATCATCCCGAGCGCCATGAAACCCGTGCAGATCGCGTAGTGAGCGGTTTTGTGCGGACCCTCCGCCACCAACATCATATAGACGAGATACGCCGCGAAACCAAAGCCGTAGCCGAACTGTTCAACCGCAAGCGCCGCACTCACGAGCCAAAGACTCGTCGGCGGGAAAAGCGCCAGCAGGAGGAACGCGACGTTGGGCGTGTTCATCGCGAAAATCATCGGCCAGAGCATTCGCTTGAGGCCGCGCTGCGCGATGATCACCCCGCCGAGAATGCCGCCGAGCGTCAGCGCGACAATTCCCACCGTGCCGTAAACAATGCCGACGCTTTGCGTGGTGAGACCGAGTCCGCCGACGTCACGCGCATCGAGCAGAAAGGGCGACACGAGTTTCAGCGCCTGCGATTCGGCGAAACGGTAGAGCAACAAAAACGCGAGCGTGGCGCCAATGCCGGGCTTGCGGAAGAAATCCACGAACACCGCAAAAAACTCCCGCACGAACGCGCCACCCTGCACCGTCGCGCGATCGGCGGCCGGTTTCGGCAGCGCGAACCAGTGATACGCCGCGACCGCAATGAACACCGCCGCGAGCAAGCCGAAGACCAGCGACCAAGCATGCGCCACGTTGCCGGTTTTTTCCTGGAGCGTGCCCGCGAGATAAACCAGTCCGCCCTGCGCCGAGAGGGTCGCGAGCCGGTAGAATGTGCTGCGCACGCCGACGAAGGCGGCTTGTTGTCCCGTCGGCAGCGCGAGCAGATAAAAACCGTCGGCCGCAATGTCGTGCGTCGCCGACGAAAAGGCCATCAACCAAAACACCGCGAGCGAGAGCTGGAAAAATTTCGGCCCGGGCAGCGTCAAGGCCACGAGCGCAAAAGCCAACCCGATCGCGAACTGCAGCGTGACAATCCAAAAGCGTTTCGTGCGAAACATGTCCACGAGCGGCGACCAGAGCGGCTTGATGACCCACGGCAGGTAAAGCCAGCTCGTGTAGAGCGCGATGTCGGTGTTCGAGACGCCGAGATTCTTGTAGAGCACCACCGACAGCGTCATCACCACGACGTAGGGAATGCCCTGCGCAAAATAGAGCGTGGGAATCCACGCCCAGGGGCTGCGTGATGTCGGAGGCTGGCTGGATGAATCAGGGGGCATTTTTGTTCCTAGCGTCGCGAGGCGCGCGCGAGCCGACCTGCAGGGCAAGGTGTGTTGCCTGCTGTGGTGAAAGGGGCTTTACGCCCCGAAGCTTTCGCGCGCGCTTCGTCGGGGCGTAAAGCCCCTCCCACCATTGCAACGAAAGTCATGGAGCCGAGACCACACGCGCGCTCTCCACGCCGGCGCGATTCACGGCGCTGACCACGAGCGCCTCCGCAACCCCGAAGGGCTGCGTCGTCTGCATTGCCGGGTGAATGGAAAAGCGCCAGGCGCCGTTTGCGCGCCGCCAGACCGCGAGTCGCACGGCATTCGCATCGAGTCCTGCGATTTTCACGACGTCGCCCTCGCGCGTCAGCTCCGGTGCGGCAGGCGCGGCGACCTTCATCCACGGCGACGCCGGCACGAGCGCGGGCGTGGCGTAGAGGGCGGCGAGGTTCGTCGCGATCGCCTTGCGGTCCTGCATCAGCGCCACGGCACTGAAATGAATGTGCCCGGTGGCGCCCGGACGCGTGCGCGTGAGCGCCACCTGCGCGAGGACTTCGGCAGACGACCACGAAGTCGGCGAGTCGTCGATGCGGCTGGTGAACAGGCCGGGCCAGAAGTGACGGCCGGCTTTGTTTTGCGACACCCAATAATCGAGCAGCGGCGCGAACGCCTGCGCCTTCTGGTCGATGGGCCAGTAGAGTTGCGGCGTGAAGTAGTCGCACCAGCCGCGCTCGAACCAGAGTTCCGCGTCGGCGAAAAGCTTTTCGAACTGATTGAAGCCCGTGATGCCCGGCGGCCGCCGGTCGGTCCGCGCGATGCCAAACGGACTGATGCCAAACTTCACCCACGGCTTCTCGGCCTGCACGGTTTCGTGCATGCGTTGCACGAGCCGGTTAACGTTGTCGCGACGCCAGTCGGCGCGGGAAAGCTTGCCGCCGCTGGAGAGGTAGCGCTGCCAGGAGGGATTGTCCGGAAAGTCGAGCTCTTCGCGCGGCGCATCCTTCGGCGCGCCGGTGGGCAACGGCTTCTGGATCGGATAAGGATAAAAATAATCGTCGATGTGCACGCCATCGATGTCGTAGCGCTTCACCACATCGCGGATGACCGCGAGCGTGCGCTCCGCCGCGAACGCTTCCCCCGGATCCATCCAGAGCAGATCGCCGTAGCGTTTCACGACTTCCGGGTTCGTCAGGTTGACGTGCGTGTCGGCGAGGGGCGATTTCGCCTCCGCATGGCGGGCGCGGTAGGGATTGAACCACGCGTGAAGTTCGAGGCCGCGGCGATGCGCTTCCTCGACCCAGACGGCGAGCGGATCGTAACCGGGCGATTTGCCTTGGGCACCGCTCAGGTATTCCGACCACGGTTCGAGCTCGGAGGCGTAGAGCGCATCCGCCGCGGGACGAACCTGGAAGATGACGGCGTTGAGGTTTACCGCTTTTGCGCGGTCGAGGATGGCGATGATTTCCGCGCGCTGTTGCGCGGCGGTGAGTCCGCGTTTGCTCGGCCAATCGATGTTGTTGACCGTCGCCACCCACACGCCGCGAAATTCGCGCGGGGCGGGCGGCGGAACGTCGAGGAGCGCGGGCGAGGCAACGGGCTCGGCGGGTTTGGCCGGTTCTGTTTTCGGAGGCGTCGTGCAGCTCGCGAGCAGCAAGGTGGTCGCCGCCGTCCCGGCGGCGACAATCGCGCGCAGCGCGGCAATCCGCGCCGTCGGGGCCGCCGGCGCCCACCTCGGAAGATAAAAAGTTTTCATGATTTCAATGCCGCACGGACGTTTCCTTGCACGGCGGACAGCGCGGCTTCGGCGGCCGGCCGATCGAGTCCGCGTTTCAGCATCACGATCGCGACCTTCACGCGATAGCGGCAGGACTCGAGCGCGGATTTCGCCGCCGCCTCGTCGGCGCCGGTCGCCCGCGCGGTGAGCGCAATGGCGCGACGGTAGAGTTTCGCGTTGGTCGGCATCACATCGACCATCAGGTTGCCGTAAACTTTGTGCAGCCGGACCATGATCGCGCTTGAGAGCGTGTTGAGGGCGATTTTCTGGGCGGTGCCGGCCTTGAGGCGCGTGCTGCCCGAGATCACTTCGCTGCCCGTGTCGAGCGTGAGGCCGATCTCGGCCGCGGCCACGACGAGCGAGTTGGGATTATTCGCGAGACCGATCGTCAGAGCGCCGGTGGTGCGCGCGGCTTCGAGCGCACCGAGGACGTAAGGCGTGGCGCCGGATGCGGCGAGGCCGATTACGACATCGTCCGGAGTCGGCGCAACCGCCCGGAGGTCGGCGGCTCCCTGTTCGCGGTTGTCCTCGGCGCCTTCGACGGCGACGAAGAGCGCATCGCGTCCGCCGGCGAGCAGTGCCACGGCGCGGTCCTTCGGCCAGGAAAACGTCGGCCACAATTCCACGCTGTCGAGCAATCCGAGCCGACCGGACGTGCCGGCACCGACGTAAATCAGCCGTCCGCCGCGCCCGAGTCGCGGAGCCGCCGCATCGACCGCGCGGGCGAGGTCGGCGCGGACGGCATGCACGATTTGCGCCGCCCGCACCTGGTCATCCGTGAGGGCGCCGACGAGTTGCTCGGTGGTGTAGAGGTCGAGCTCGGGATGCCGGTTGTCGGGGGTCTCGGTGTTCAACATGGGCGATGGAAAAACAATCCTCGTTGCTGCGGCGGGTTCAACCGTTCATTTCAGTCGCGTGCCTTCCCTGACGAACCACGAGCTCTTCATCGGTGTGCTGTCCGGCACGAGTGTCGATGCGGTCGATGCCGCGCTCGTCGGCTTCGGCGAACGCGCGGAGCTCATCGCGACGCACACGCTGCCCTATCCGCCGGAGCTGCGCGCGGAGCTGCTCGCGCTCGCGATTCCGGGGGAGAACGAGATCGACCGGCTCGGCGCGGCGGATGTCAGTGTCGGCCGGCATTTCGCGCAGGCGGTGAACGGGCTGCTCGCGAGCGCGAAGGTGTCGCGCGAGCGCGTGCGCGCGATCGGCAGCCACGGGCAAACGGTGCGGCACCGCCCTCGGCAGGTGGTGCCGTTCACGCTGCAGGTCGGCGATCCCAACGTGATCGCGACGGAAACCGGGCTGCCGGTCGTCGCGGATTTCCGCCGGAAAGACCTGGCGCTCGGCGGACAAGGCGCACCGCTCGTGCCGGCGTTCCACGCGGCAATGTTTCGCCGCGAGCATGGGCAGCGCGTCGTGGTGAACATCGGCGGTATCGCCAACGCGACCGTCCTGCCGGCGGCGGCCGACGCGCCGGTGCGCGGCTATGACACCGGGCCGGGCAACACGCTGCTCGACGCGTGGTGCCGGCTCCACACCGGCGCGCCCATGGACCGCGACGGGCGATTCGCCGCGCGCGGGACGGTGCAGGAACGATTGCTGCGCGAGTTGCTTGCGGACGAATTTTTCGCACGACCGGCGCCGAAGAGCACAGGGCCGGAGTATTTTTCGTTAGCGTGGCTGCAGGAGCGGGCGGCGGGATTCGCGCCGGCGGATGTGCAGGCGACATTGGTCGCGCTGACGGCGCGGAGTATCGCGGAGGCGGTGCGGGGGAGCGGGGCGGCGGCGGCGCTCGAATGCGGGCGCGCGCAAGGCGCGTCCCTTCCGTTGGAGGTTTACGTGTGCGGCGGCGGCGCTCGGAATCCGGTGCTGATGCAGGCACTGCGGGAGCGGTTGCCGGAGTGTGCGGTGGAAACGACGGCGGCGCTCGGCGTGGATCCGGGCTGGGTGGAGGCGATGGCGTTCGCGTGGCTCGCGCGGCAACGGATGAACGCGCAGCCGGGCAATTGCGTGGAAGTGACCGGCGCGAAAAGCGCGGCGGTGCTGGGCGGGCTGTGGTGGCCGGAGTGATTTCTGGTGGGAGGGGCTTTAGGCCCCGACGAACG
>PNJQ01000001.1 GCA_013821985.1 Opitutus sp. | reverse complement strand
CGCCGGAGGCGGCGGCCTTCCGCTTCTGCGCGATCTTGGCCTGCTGGATGCGTTGCACGCAGTAGGTGCACTTCTCCATCACGCCGCGCATGCGCACGGAGACGTCGGGGTTCTTCACCATCTTCACCAGCTCCGGCATTTCCTTCTGGTGGCCGAGCGGGCCCATGTAGAGGGCGTCGGTCGCGCGCTTGTTGTAATCGAAATAATTAAACCGGCGGACCTTGTAGGGACAATTGTTGGCGCAGTAACGCGTGCCGATGCAACGGTTGTAGGCCATGACGTTGAGGCCTTCGTCGTCATGCACGGTGGCGTTGACCGGGCACACGGTTTCGCACGGCGCGGTTTCGCAGTGCTGGCAGGTCATCGGCTGGACGACCGCCTGTGGATCTTCCGGAATCTCTTTGTTGCCCTCGCCGCCGAACGCGCCGGCGTCGGCCTTGCCGTCCGAGTAGTAACGGTCGAGGCGGATCCAGTGCATTTCGCGGCCCCGCATGACCTGGTCCTTGCCGACGATCGGGATGTTGTTCTCGGCCTGACACGCGACGACGCACGCATTGCAGCCGAGGCAGGTGTTCAGGTCGATCGACATGCCCCACTGGTGCGTGCCGTCGAAATTCGGATGTTCGTAAAGCGAATTGCCGCGCGGTGTCGCGGTCGCGAGGAACGGCGCCGGCTCACCTTTGGCCGGGCCATAGACCGCGGGCGTGTGGGATTCCATGCCGATGCCATCGACATAAGCCGGGTTCTTGGAGAACTCGTCGTAGTTGGCCTCGCGCACGATGTCGCGACCTTCCATCGACCAGTGCTCCTGGGTGTTTGCGAGCTTCATCGTCGCGCCGGTCTTTGTCAGCTTCGCACCGGTGGCGAAACCCATCGTCTCGGACGTGCGCACGCCATAAGCGTTGAAACCCGTGCCCTCGCCCACCCGGCCGACCGCGGTGCGACCGTAGCCAAGCGGGAGGACGATCGTGTAATTCGCGAGACCCGGCTGGATGTGCAGCGGGCCGCGAACCGTGCGGCCGTTGAGCGTGATCTCCGCGATCGGCGCAAGTTCCTTGCCCTGCTCGAACGCGGCATTTTCGACGCGCGCAACCTGCAGTTTCGAACCCTGCGGATAAACGCCGATCTCCTTCGCCAAACGCGGCGAGATGAGAATGGCGTTGTCCCAGGAAATTTTGGTGATCGGGTCCGGGCACTCCTGCAGCCAGCCGTTGTTGGCGAAGCGGCCATCATCGACCTTGTGGTCGGTGGCGAAGAGCACTTCGAGATTCTCTGCGGACAACTT
This sequence comes from Opitutus sp., assembly GCA_013821985.1. GTDB lineage: Bacteria > Verrucomicrobiota > Verrucomicrobiia > Opitutales > Opitutaceae > Didemnitutus. The sequence goes on along the minus strand of PNJQ01000001.1, from coordinate 170,909 downwards.
GACCGGCGCCGCGACGTTGCGCAGCAGCTCGGCGGCGCGGTTGGCGCTGAACGAAACCTTGGCGGTCTTGTAGGCAGAATTTTCGAGCACGCCGTCGTGCAGGAATTTCTCGAACGCCTTCTTTTCGCCGCCGACGAGGCTCGCGATGGTCGTGAAGACCTGCGCGTAGGCGTCCGGCGTTTCCTCACCGGCGAGGCGGGCGAGCAGTTCGACTTCCATCAGCCCATTGAAGAGCGGAAGGATCATCGGCTGGATCGGCACGATCGTGCCATCGACCGTGCGGGCATCGCCCCATGATTCGAGAAAGTGCGTGCCCGCGAGCACCGTGCCGGAAAGCGCGGCGGTCTCGTCGGCGTGGTAACCGTAACGGATGACGTCCGGCACCGATTTCAGCAGCGCGCCGAAATCGAGATCGGCGGGCGCGTTGTAGGCCGGGTTGCCGTTCAGGATGACGAGCGTCTTGACCGAGCCGCCTTTGATTGCGGTGGCGAGCGCCTGAATCGTCGAGGCGGTCGGCGCTTCGATGGTGACAAACTCGATCGTGCGGCCGGTGTTGCCGAGAAATTCGTTCAGGCCGTAAACGATCGCGTGGACCGCGGCGGGCTGGTGCGCGCCAGCGACGATGAGCGACTCACCGCGGTGGGCGGCGAGGTCCTTGGCGCATTCTTCGATCCACTTCGCGTGCGTCTCGAGCTCGGCGCCTTGCGCGAGCGGGGCCAAACGGTCGAATCCGGTGAGCTTGTGCCCGAGCGCGGCGGCGAACGCGAGAATGTGGCTCGAACCGAGACGCAGGCGGTGATCCGCCATACTGCCCGTGAGCGTGAACGCGCTCTCGACCGCGTAGAGGCGGTTCATCGGATCCGTCGGCTTCTTCACACGGCGGCCGCTGGCAAATTCGCGACCGTGGAACTGGCAACCGGCCTCGGCGTGGAAAATGTCCGCGTCGAGCGTGAGGATGCGCTTCGCTTTTCCGAAGCGGTAGAGCGGCTTCACGTTCGCGCCGAACGCAGCTTGCGCGGCGGCGATCGACGGCTCGTCCTGCACCGGCTCGTATTCCGCCCAGATGGCGCGCGGGAATTTCGTGCGCAGCGCGGCGACGAGGCGCCCGCGAGTCGGCGAAGCGGACTCGTCGGCGAGGAACGCGAGACCTTCGCCGGAGCCGGCGTAGGTTTTCGAAATGTTGGCGAGGAGATCGTTGACCTGTGCGGCGCTGAGGACGTTGCCGCCCTTGCGGTGTTCCGTCAGGCGATCGACGTCGTAGAGGTCGAGAACGGCTGCTTGCGCGAGCAACGAGGTGCCGCCGCCGTGCGGCTTGTAGCTCGGGTTGCCCTCGAGCTTGGTCGGGCGGCCCTGGTGCGTCTCGGCGAGGAGCGGCTCGGCGTGTTTGCGCAGCGGCATCGCGGTCGCGTAGTAGAGCGGCAGACCGGGAATCGTGTATTCGACTGCCTTGCCGTAGGGCAAAATGTTCGACTCCGGACGGCGGCAACCCGCGAGGCCGACACCCCCGAGCGCGAACGACGCGGCCATGATCTTGACGAACTGGCGACGATCGACGCCTTCGATGGACGAGGCGCCTTCGGGGAATTCGCGGGCCATTTGCGCGCGGAAGCCGGGCGTGTCGGCCAGCTCGTCGAGGCTGCGCCAGTAGCGGGGGCCGTTCGCGGGAGCGGCGGGATGGTCAAATTTGCGTTTCATCAGCGGTGGCAGCCAGAGCAGCTTTGCGGGGGCTTAACCTTCCAGTCGGTAATCAAGGCGTGGGCCTTCTCGAGGCCTTCCGCGTCGGCGACAGTCTTCGAGTTGAGGTCGAAGACGTTTTCCGGACGGCGGATAAATTTCTCGGGTTGACGGTGGCAATCGAGGCAGAAGCCCATCGAGTGCGACTTGTCGTGCCAGACGACCTGCATCTCGTTCACCTTGCCGTGGCACTCGACGCAGCTGACGCCGCGGTTCACGTGGACGGAGTGGTTGAAGAACACGTAGTCGGGGGTCTGGTGGATTTTCACCCAGGGAATGGGTTCACCGGTCTCGAAGCTCTTGCGCACCGGCTCGAGCAGCGGGCTCGTCGGCTTGATGATCGAGTGACAGTTCATGCACGTCTGCGCGGGCGGAACCGACGACGTGCCGGATTTTTCCACCGACGTGTGGCAATAGCGGCAATCGAGCCCGAGGTTGCCCGCGTGGAGCGAGTGGTCGAACGGCACCGGTTGCACCGGCTGGTAACCGACGCGCAGATACTTCGGCGTCGAGTAGTAGGTCACCGCCGCGGTCGCGACGCTGCCGAGGACAAACAAAAAGATCACGATCTGCAGCGGCAGAGCGTTCGCGGATTTCGGGAAGATCTTCGACATAGGTTGTCGGGACGACGCGCGGGGACGCGTGTTAGAGAGACTCCTCTTGGCGGGCGACCGCGCGTTGCTCGGGGCGAACGGCGAACTTCGGCGTCGCCGGTGCGGCGGCCTTCGGTGCGGCACTCGCAAGCGCCTTGGGCAATAGCCCCGCCGCGGCGATCAGGCCGCCCAATTTGGCAAAAAATGACTTACGCGAACAGTGTTGGCTCACGGTGGGTGTGGTTCGGGGAGCGGCCAGAAAAGGTCGCGGGACTTACGATGTAAAACAAAAATTCCAGAAGGGTTTGGAGCCCTGCGACTATTAACGCCGTCGGGGGAGGCGAACATTCCGACTTATCCGCGAAAAGCCCGTTGGCGGCTGCATTTTCAGAGGAGAATCGTCCGATTTCCTCGTGCCCTGCACCGGGAGCTCCTCCGCAACCGATGCGCAGCGCGCTGCGCGGATCTTGCGGAGATTTGCAAGAAACGCGTGGACACGTTCCCCGCCACGAGCCAGCCGGACGGCCCGGTTCCGGTTATTTCACGAACTCGCCGTCGCGCATCGGACGGATCTCGTCGCAGCGGTTGGCGATGTCGGGATTGTGCGTCACGAGCACGACGGCCTGGCCATTTTCCTTGGCCAAGCGCGTGAGCAGGTCGAAGACGATCGCGGAATTCTTCTGGTCGAGGTTACCCGTTGGCTCGTCGGCGAGGATGATCGCGGGCTGATTCGCCAGCGCGCGCGCGATGGCGACGCGCTGCTGCTCGCCGCCGGAAAGCTGCGTGGCGAGGCGGTGGGTCTTGTCACCGAGTCCGACGTGGCCGAGCAGTTCCTTGGCGCGGGCAGTCATCGCGTCTTCGGAAAGCCGGCCGAGCTTGCGCATCGGCATTGTGACGTTTTCCAGCGCGGAAAATTCCTGCATCAAGAAGTGAAATTGAAAAACGAAGCCAATGTGTTCACCTCGCGCCGCGGTGCGCTCGAGGTCACCGCTATTCGACATCAATTTTTCGCGGATCCAGATTGCGCCATCGTCGGGTTTGTCGAGCAGGCCGAGCAGGTAAAGCAACGTGGATTTGCCGCAACCCGACGGACCGACGATCGCGGTCACGCGCCCGGGATGCGCCTCGAAGCTCACGCCGCGGAGCACGTGCACCCTGCCCTCCCCGTGCCCGAGGTAACGGTGGAGATTTTCGCAGCGCAGAGCGATGGGATTGCCGTGGGTCATGAGCCTTACTGCGAAGTGCCGCGAATGATATCTCCCGGCTCGAGTCGCGCCGCCCGGCGCGCGGGGATGAGTGAGGCGGTAAACACGACGACGGTCGCGGTCACCGTGGCGGCGACGTAATGCCAGATCGACCACGCGACCACAAAACTATCGGTCGTGAAAATACCGCGGATGCGAATCGGCAATTGCGACACGCCATACGTCACGGCGGCGCCGAAGGCCCAACCGAGCACGGTGCCGATCACGAGGACGATCGTGCCTTGCAGAATAAAGATGTGAGAAATGTCCTCCCGCGTGTATCCCATTGAGCGGAGGATCGCGATCTCCTTGGTCTTCTCCATGACGATCATCGCGAGGGTGTTGAACATGCCGAGTCCGGAAATGAGGATGATGGTGGAAACCGTCAGCGCCGAGGAGACGCGCAGTGCGCGAAACACCTCGAGCCAGGTCTTCTCGCGTTCCTGCCAGCCCTGCGCGCCGTGGCGAAAAACTTCCTCCATCTGGGCGGCGTCCTCGGCGGCGCGGTCCTTGTCGAAAAGCGCCACTTGGATGAACGTGGCGCCAGTCGGACGTTTGAGGAGCGAGCGCGCTTCGCCGAGGTGCAGATAGATGCGGGTCTTGTCGATGTCGCTCACGCCCGTTTCGTAAACGGCCGAGACACGGTAACGCCGCTGCTGGTCGCCAGCGCGAAGGATGAGCGTGTCACCGACCGAGACCTGCAGGCGTTGGGCGAGAACGCTGCCCACGATGATCCCGGACGGGCTGCCGCGAAAATCCTCGAGGCTGCCGCGGATAATCTGCCGCGTCAGGTCCGAGACACCAAGGTGGTGTTCGAGCCGAATACCGAAAGCCTGGGCCGTGTCGTTCTTAAATGAGCTGTCCGCAACGATTGAACCACGCACCACCATCGACGCGCCGGAGACATTGCGGAATTGTTTCAGAGCCTCCATCAGCAATTCAGGGTCCTCCACGCCTTCGATGTATTTTCGGCCGTCTCGAGCGGAGACCTGGAAACCACTGGCGTTCTGGTCGTGGCCCGCCGCAGCCATGGCAAAAATCGTGTCTTGAAATTTATCCTCGATACGGATCGCGCCGTTGGTGCCAAGAATCGTCTTGATAAAGAAGTCCTCGAAACCGCTCGTTTGGGCCTGCGTCACAATGAAAAAGCCGATGCCGAAAACGATGCCGGCAAGGCTCATCAACATGGAACGTTTCCTCGCGGTGAGAAAACGGATGGCGATGCGAAGATTAGTCGGCACGGCGGGCGGAAACCGGGCGGCGCTCAGTTCTGCGCGCTTTGCGTGCGGACGCGATCGCCGTCACGGAAGCGATCGTGTTGCTCCACCACGACCTGCTCATCGACGGCAAGGCCCTTCACGATCTCGACTTGGTTGAGGCTTTCGTAGCCTTTTTCGACCCGGCGGCGCGCAAGGCTGCTGCCCTCCAGAACATAGACGTAGTCGCCGATCAACGCGCGACGAGGGATGATGACCGCATTGGCACGTTCGGAAATGACGATGCTGACCTCGCCCGTCAGACCGGGCACCAGGGTCCGGCCCTCCGGCAATACAACATCGAGAAACACGGTGTAGCGTTGAGTGGCCGAGTCCGCCGACGGCAGAATCTTCGTGACGGTGGCGTTATATTGGTCTGCGCCGTAGGTCAGGAAGCGCACGGAAGCCTTCTGGCCGAGTTTGACGGCAGCGAAGTTCTCCTCGCTCAGCTTCGCTTCGACAGTGCGTGTGGTCGCGATGATCATGGCGATCGGCGAGTTGCTGCCGATCAAATCGCCCACCCGGGCGAAGACTGCTGTTACCACGCCGTCGGATGGCGCAGTGATGGTCATTTTTTGCTTCTCACGCTCCTTGGAGCGGAGCTGATTCTCGAGATTCTCTAGTGCGAGCTTTAGGTTCACCTCATCGAGTTCCATCCTTTGCTCAAGCTGCTGGAGCGAACGGCGCTGTTTCTCGAGTTCCGCTTGGGGATAGGCACCTGCCGCTGCCTGCCGCTCGAGGTTAGCCACCGTGTCGCGAGTATTCAACACGTCAGCGCGCATCGTGGAGCCGAGTTCGAATCTGCGACGCGCGGCGACCAGTTCATTGCGAATGCGCTCAATCTCGATGTCCACATCGCCAGTATCGAGTTGGACAAGAACATCGCCGAGATAAACGCGCTTGCCGACATCGAGGGTGGTGTCGGCAACGCGCCCGGCGACCTCACTTTTCAGCTCGTTGGCGAACTCGGCCTTCACCTCCACGGTGCCTGGCACGCTCCGAACGGCGGTCCCTCGCGTCGCGGTTGCGACCAAGGCCTGCGGCCTCATCAGATAAGCGATCAACCATCCGCCGAGGGACAGAACGAGAGCGCCGATCAGCAGACGGGAAATCCAAGGGCGGACGGTCACTGATTGATTTTTCACTTGATGGATAGCGCTGCGACCACGGGATCCTCATTCAGGGTTCCCAGAAATTCACCCACCTTCGTAAGATAATCGAGACGCGCCACGTAGGCGCCAATTCGTGCGTCGAGCAGCTGGATTCCGGCTTGGGCAACGTCGGTCTCCGACGCGCTGCCGCGCTGAAACTCGCCCTGCTTCGTGCGAAGATTGCCCTCTCCGGACGCCAGTCCCCGGTCTGCGATGGACATCGCACGCGCCGCGAAATCCATCTGCTTCGCCAACGATTGGGCCTGCTGGCCAAGACGATCCAGCACTTGCGCGTAATCGGTCTCGATTTGTCTCCGGCGCGCGAGTGCGGAGCGCGTGCCGGCTTGAGCGGCAAACCCGTCAAAAATGGTCCAATTGATCTGCACGCCGGCATACATCGACGTCACACGATATTTTTGCGCCGTGTTTAACGAATAGCTTTGCTCGTCCTGATTGAGGCCTAATACCGCTCCGGCCTTCGGCCGCAGGCGTGTCTGCTGGTTTTTCACATTTAAAGCTTCGATTTCCAGCATGTGTCGCAGATTGGCGGCTTCCACCGAGGGAATGTTTTTTTGAGCCAGGAATGCACTCAACAGCGCGTTTACCGGCGCCCGCGTGTAGGCAACCGGCGGGACGGCGTCCGGAATTTGGGCGTCGGTCAACGCGTTCATTCCGGCGAGGCGGGCAAAGGTGTGCTTGGCACTCTCGAAATCATACTCGGCGCGCTCGACGCCGATTTGGGCCTGTTCGGCGTTCAACCGGATGGGATAGATTTCAACCTCGGAAATCACTTTCTTCGTCAAACGTTCCTCAGCGAGCGCGAGCTGCTGTTGCGCCAGACCGAGGAAAGCGCGCGCCCGCTCCCGCTGAGTCTTTTGGACCGTCAAGGCCACATATTTCTGGCGCAATTCCTGAACCAGTTGGCGGTAGCCCTCGCGATAATTTCCCTCCGCAATCAGCTGTTGAATTTCGCCGATGCGGGCACTGTTGCGCCGCTCGCCCCAATGAAACAACGGCTGGGTCACAGATACGTCGTAATAGGTCTTGGTCGCATCCGTCGGTTCGAGCAAATCAGCCCGATCGTCGCGCGACCGGGAAAGCCGGTAGGAGGCATTCACGGTCGGAAGCAACCCGGCGCGAGCTTGAATCCGATTGTTCTCCGCCATTTCGAGATCGAGCGCGCGCGAGACCATGCGCGGGGATTGTTCCGCCGCGCGTTTCAGGATCGGATCAAGCGCCGGGATGGCGCGCTCAGGGAGGGCAAGTTCGGAAACGGGGGACGCGATTGAGCCACCGGTTCCAAACAGCAGAACGAGGACCGAAACAGCGGGACGAAGATTCATAACGATTCCGCCAAAGCGCCGCAAACCCAACGCATTGGCAATCAGGAAATCGAGCGCCGGTGGCGGGAAAAACTTTCCTTGCGCGCCTTCATTCCGGCTGAAGACTGACTTTTCCCATGCTGCGCCGTCTCGCGCCTTTTGCTGCCGACCTTATCCAACACCGCGAACTGCTGTGGCAGTTTACGCTGCGGAATATCGAACTCCGGCACAAAGGCAGCTATCTGGGCATTTTCTGGTCCTTGCTGAATCCGCTCTTGATGCTCGGGTTGTATGTCCTGGTCTTCGGGTATATTTTTAGCGGCACGTTCGAGCGACCGGGAGAGACCCGGACGGAATACGGACTGGCGATTTTTATCGGCCTCGTGGTCTTCCATTTTGTCTCCGAGGTGCTCGGCACCGCGCCAACGGTCATTGTCGGCAATCCGAATTTCGTGAAAAAAGTGGTTTTCCCGCTCGAAATCTTGCCTGCCGCCAACGTCGGTGCCGCCTTCATCCATTTGTTAATCGGTTTGTCGCTGGCTCTGCTCGGTCTCCTGTTGTTTGGGGATGGATTTTCGCCCGCGCTCATCTGGCTTCCGCTCGTCCTCCTGCCTGTCGTGCTGATGTGCCTGGGGCTGAATTGGCTGTTTTCCGCCCTCGGGGTATTTCTGCGCGATATCGGACAACTCGTGCAATTCGTCTCGATGGCCCTGCTATTCGCCAGCGCCGTTTTCTATCCGATCTCAAAGATTCCTGCCGGAGCCTGGGAAATCATGCGGTTGAACCCGATCCTGCTCGCGATCGAAGCGGCACGCGACGCCACGCTCTGGCAAGATCCGCTGAATGCGCAGCACCTCCTCTACCTTTACGTTTTTGGCACGACCACCTGCTACCTCGGATACGCCGTGTTCCGCCGGTTGAAGCCCGCATTCGCCGATGTGCTCTGATCTTCGCAGTTCCTCCCCCGGATCGAACGGACAAAGCCGCGGCCGCACCGAAGGGGAGGCTGAGGTGCTCATTTCTGCGCGGAATCTTTCCAAGGCCTATCGGATCTGGAACAATCCGGCGCAACGACTGCTCGGCCCGCTGTTCGCCGAAGCCGCCCGCTGGACTCCAGGGTCACTCGGGCTGGCCATGGAGAAAAAAGCCCGGGAATCTTACCGCGATTTCTTCGCCCTGCAGGATGTCTCGTTCGAACTTCGGCGCGGCGAAGCCGTGGGAGTCGTGGGACGAAATGGTGCCGGGAAAAGCACCTTGCTCCAGCTGATCGCCGGCACCCTTCAACCGAGCGCTGGAACGATCGAGGTGCGCGGCCGCGTCGCGGCGTTGCTTGAACTTGGCGCGGGTTTCAACCCGGAGTTTACCGGTCGCGAAAACGTCTTTCTGAGCGGCGCGGTGCTCGGCCTCTCGAAGGCCGAGATGGCGGCGCGCTTCGACTCGGTCGCTGCCTTCGCCGACATCGGGGACTTCATCGAACAGCCGGTGAAAACCTATTCGAGCGGGATGATGATGCGTCTCGCTTTCGCCGTGAACACCTGCGTGGACCCGGAGGTCCTGATCGTCGACGAAGCTCTCAGCGTGGGCGACGCACCGTTTCAGTCGAAATGTTTTCGCCGACTGCGGCAGTTGATCGACGGCGGCGTGAGCCTGCTCTTCGTTTCGCACGATCTCGGCACGGTGCGCTCGATCTGCACGCGCGCCCTCTGGCTCAAAAACGGAAAGGCCGAAATGTGGGGCGAGGCGAAGGAAGTAGCTAAAGCCTACGAACGCTTCTGCTGGCAGGAACAAGGTGTCGCACTGTCTTCGACGTTGGACCTCAGCAAGCAGGAGCGAGCCCCCGCGCCAATGCTCGCAGCAAACAAAATCGACGACTCACGTGCTACGCTGCTCCTGCCGAACCCTGATTTCACAAGAGCGCGCGAACGCAGCCGCTTCGGAACGGGAGCCGTCGTGCTCGAAAACGTGATCGCCCGACGCGCGGACGGTTCGGTGGCAACGACCGTCGACTACGACGAGGAACTCGTCTTCTTTTTCGTCGCCCGCGTTTGCTCCGAGGTCGATTCCGAGTGCATTGTTTCCATTCGCGTGAAAGACTTGCACGGGAACTACGTCCTTTCCGCCCACGACATCTTTGCGACCCATCGTCTGAAGGCTCGCGCGGGTGAACGATGGATGGCCACGTTAAAGATCCGGCTGCCGCTGCACCATCAGCAATACAGCATTTTGGCTGGAATCTTCGGCTTTCAAGGTGGCACCTCCCGCATCAGCGGCAGCTATGATTTTAGCCTCGCCGACGTCTGGGAAGTCGTGGAAGACGCGATCTTCCTCAAGGTGAACCCATGCTCCGCCATGCCCTTGCCGGGCCCCGTTCACGTCGCTGCACCCGTCAGTCTTCAGCCTTTCCCAGAATGACCGGATTGGAAATCTTCTCCCGCTTCTATGACCGCGAGGCTCCCCTGCAGATCGTCGATGCCGGTGCGCACGTCGGAAACTCCGTTGCCTCGTTTCTCGAACTTTTCCCTCGCGCGACGGTTCACGCGTTCGAGCCTGCCCCAGCAAATTACCAAATACTCGCCAGTCGGTTCGAGGGCCACCCCAGCGTCCGCGTCCACCAAGCTGCGCTTGGAGCCCAAAAAGAAACCGTCCAGCTGCACCTCAATAATTACGACGCGACCCACTCGGTCATACCAATCGCGCCCGATGAAATCGCGCGTTGGGCCGATGCCGCCGATATACGGTCGGTTGGGCAGGTGGAGGTCCAGCAGGTTGCGTTAGATGGATACTTGGCTGAGCAAAACCTGTCCCGGCTCGACATCCTAAAGCTCGACATTCAAGGCGGTGAACTGTCCGCCCTGCGCGGCGCGGCGGCAGCGCTTTCTGCCCATCGCATCGATTGCGTCTTTTCCGAAGTCGAATTTCGGGCAATCTACGCGGGACAACCGCTCGCATGGGATCTCCATCGGTTTTTCGCCTCTCACGCCTACGAATTCGTCAATTTCGTCTGCCCGAAGGTGACCGACGCTGGACTGCTTTCGTGGGCCGACGCCGTCTACGTGAACCGGACGTTGTGGAGCCGTCTGAGAGCCGCCCACCTTGCGGGCAAAATGCGCTCCCCTGATCAAATTTAACCAGCTTATGTTCACCAACGTCCCCGGCCGCGCGCCCATCGAGCTGCCGCATTATTACGAAGAGTTCGCTTGGTATTATCCCAATTGCGAGATGCAGACGAAGGCTTGGTTCGTCGAGCATGCGCAACCGGGCTGGGTTTACTTGGATTGCGGCGCGAACATCGGTTACTACTCGATTCTCTTTTCCCAGTTATCACCGGAGGGACGGGTTCATGCTTTCGAGCCCACCTCAACGGCAGACATGCTGGAGAAAAACCTCCAGCATCACAGTTGCCCGAATGTGGCCATTCACCGCGTCGCCCTGGGCCAGCATCCGGGCACGCGCGAAGAGCGCATCTTCCGGCTTTGGGGCCAGGAACCGGAAAAATTGGCTTATCCTTTTTCCACGATCGATGAATTCGTGCTCTCGGAAAAACCGGGCCGCCTCGATTGTCTGAAGATCGATGTGGATTCATTTGATTTCGAGGTTTTGCAGGGCGCAGAAAGCACGCTGCGCCAGTTCGATCCTTGGGTGGTCGTCGAGCTGAATCACGCGCTGGGAGAACGCGGCTACTCGCCCATGGCGGCGGTGGACTGGCTTGCAACTCGCGGCTACCAACACGCGCTCGTCCTCGATCATGATAATTTCATCCTGCGCCGCTCCGCTCCTCCGCGTGATTTCGCGACGAGCCGTCAGATCACGCTTAATTTTCCCCCGACGTGAACCTGCCCGACTTCCATCAACGCCCGCTCGCCGTGACGCGAGCGGATGTTCCCAAGCTCATGGGTTGGCAGGTCACCTTGCCCGAGTGCCGCACCCCGCTGGATGCTTGGGACATGCAGCGCGATGACGCGCCGCTTCTCCGGAGTCTGTTCAGTTCATTCCGTCCGCGGCGGCATTTGGAGTTCGGCACATGGCAGGGCTTTGGCACCTGCCTGTGCCTCGAATCTTGCGACGCGACGGTATGGACAATCAATTTGCCTGACGGCGAAACTAAATCGGATGGGTCGTGGGCTTATGGCGAACGCGTCGTGGACGAAAAACTCAGCCCGCCCGGTGCGATAGCCGCAAATTACGGAGTTGATGAACTCGGACCGCGCACCTACCACCGCACTGATGCGGCCTCCTACATTGGCCGGCTGTATCGCGAACGCGGATTCGGTCATCGCGTCTGCCAGATTTATTGCGACACGCGGCAGTGGGATAACTCGAACTATCCCGCCGGCTTCTTCGACTCGGCGTTCATCGATGGCGGACACGCCCCCGAGGTGGTGGCGTCCGACAGCCGCAAAGCCCTTCAATCAGTGCGCTCTGGCGGCTTGATGCTCTGGCATGACTTTTGCCCGGCACCCGAGACCCGAGACTTCGACTCCGTGCGCGGCGTGCAAGACGGACTCGCCTTCGTGTGGCCGGAATTATCTTCTCAGCTCCAATACTGCTTTTGGATCAACCCGAGCTGGCTGTTGATGGGAATCAAGCGATGAACCAGAACACCGGCGATTTCCTCCGCGTTGCCTCCGCTGCACCCGAGTTGCGCGTCGCCGATGTCGGCTTCAACGCCGCGCAAATTCTCCGATGCCTGCAAGCGGCCGCGCGGGACGGTGCGAGCATCGTGCTCTTTCCCGAGTTGGCCCTCACCGGCTACACGTGCGGCGATTTGTTTTCGCAAGCGCTGCTGCACGAGCGCGCAAGAACCCACGTCGTCGAACTCGCGCGCGCGACGAGCACGCTGGGCTTGCACGCCGTCGTCGGCCTGCCCGTCGCGCACCACGGCCGGCTTTACAACTGCGCCGCGGTGCTCGGTGCTGGCCGCGTGCTCGGCCTCGTGCCGAAGGTCTATCTCCCCACCACCGCGGAATATTACGAGGAGCGCTGGTTCACCTCCGCCGCCGGAATGGGGCTCGCGGAGGTCGCACTCGGAAACGAACGCGTGCCGCTCGCGAGCCAGTTGCTCTTCGAGGACCTGTCGTCCGGCTGCACGTTCGGCGTCGAGATTTGCGAAGACCTCTGGGCCGTTCATCCGCCGAGCGGAGACCTGTGCCTCGCCGGCGCGAATCTCATTCTCAATCCCTCCGCCAGTAACGAACTGCTGGGTAAATCCGCCTACCGACGCGATCTCGTGCGCCAGCAATCTGCGCGCTGCATGACCGCGTACGCCTACGCCGGCGCCGGTCCGGGCGAATCGTCCACCGACGTCGTGTTCTCCGGCCACTGCCTGATCGCGGAAAACGGCGCGCTGCTCGCCGAGTCGTCGCGGTTCAAGTTCGATTCGCAAATCGTCTACGCTGACATCGATGTCGGCCGCCTCCTCCACGAGCGGCTCTGCAACAGCAGTTTTTCGGCTGGCAGTGCGACGGCGGCATTCCGGCGCGTGCCGGTCGCGTTGACCGCGAATGCGCAGGCCAAGGCGCCGCGCGGCACGCTGCGCCCCAATCCTCCGCTGCCGTTCGTGCCGGCGGACCCGCGTGTGCGCGCCGACACGTGTCAGGAAATTTTCTCCATTCAGTCAACCGGGTTGGCGAAGCGCCTCAAGCACACCGGCGCCAAAAACATCGTGCTCGGCATTTCCGGCGGCCTCGATTCCACGCTCGCCCTCCTCGTGGCCGTCCGCGCGTTCGATCTGCTCGGCCTCGACCGCAAAGGCATCCTCGCGCCAACGCTGCCGGGCTTCGGCACGACAAAGCGCACGCGCTCCAACGCCGAAAAACTCGTCGAACTCCTCGGCGCGACCTTGCGCGTGATCCCGATCGAGGCGGCCGTGCGCCAGCACTTCAGCGACATTGGGCACGATCCGCAGGTGCACGACATCACCTACGAAAACGCACAGGCGCGCGAGCGGACGCAAATTCTCATGGATCTGGCCAACAAGGTCGGGGGCTTCGTCGTCGGCACCGGCGATCTTTCGGAAGCCGCGCTCGGCTGGTGCACCTTCAACGGCGACCACATGTCGATGTATCACGTGAACAGCGGCGTGCCGAAGACGCTGGTGCGTTACCTCGTGGAGTGGTGTGCCGACGCGGAGTTCACCGGCCCGACGACCGACGTGTTGCGCGACATCGCGGCGACGCCGATCAGTCCTGAATTGCTCCCGGTCAATGCCAAGGGCGCCCAACAACAGCAAACCGAAGAAGTCGTCGGCCCCTACGAGCTGCACGACTATTTTCTCTACCACATCGTCCGCCACGGCAGCCGGCCCGCGAAAGTTCTCTACCTCGCTGAAATGGCCTTCGGCAAAAAATACGACCGCGCGACGATCCTCCGCTGGCTCGAGGTGTTCGTGCGGCGGTTTTTCTCGCAGCAGTTCAAGCGCTCCGCGATGCCCGACGGCCCGAAGGTCGGCTCCGTCGCGCTTTCTCCGCGCGGCGATTGGCGCATGCCAAGCGACGCGTCGGCCGCGCTTTGGTTGGACGAAACCCGAGCACTGCAAACCGAGAGCTGAAACGCGTGCCTTGACCCACGCCGGGTAAGATTCCTTGCCAAGTCCGGTGGGGAACGCTTGCTAGTCACCCGCGGGCCAAGACCAACTCACTGCCATGTTGCGGTTGCTTGCATTCGTCGTTTCGATTGCCGGTTTCGTCTCGTCCAGCCACTCGGCTGGACAATATCCACCAGACTCGCCCGCCCCGAATTTCTTTTGGGCAACGATGTCAGATGCTGACGTGCACGCGCGCATCGCAGCCATCGTGCCGGAGGCGGTGAACCAAGCGCTCACCGACGAACAGCGGATCATGGCCCTGCGGCGGTGGCTCACGGGTTTCGTGATGCTGGGAGACCAATACACCTCATCCGGAATCGATCACAACCAGGCCAGCTTGGGCGAAATGATGACGATCGCCCAAGATCGCCGTGCCGGATTTCTCTGTGGCGCGGTGGCGGTCATGGCGCAGCGAGTCTACCGTGCGTTCGGGTTCGAGGCCGTCACGGTGAATTTCGGGTTTCCGGAAACAGCGGCCACCCACGTTACCACCTTGGCGAAAATTCGCACCGGGAACGGGGAAATCTGGAGCGTCCAAGGGGCGTATTTCAATGCCATCTTGCGCGATCGGAATGGCGACCTCCTCGATTTTTTTCGTTTCCTAGAGTTGCTCTCCACGGGAAGGAGAGACGAGGTCGTCATCGCCAAAGCAGGTGACGAGAGGCATCTGATGGCTTACGACCGGCGGCAGGACATCGAAAATGTCAGCGCGCATTTTGAGCTCCAACCCGAACTCGTCGAGAGAACCGCGAACTTCGACCTGTATTGCGTCACGTGGGGAATGGAAAACGTGCTCCGCGGAATACCTGCATACGGGACCAGTTTAAAACAAGCCCTTGGGACGGACGATCCGCTCTTCCTCTTTCTTTTCCCGATCTCCACTTCCGGCGAGGCAGCCGCGGAGAAAATAGCTCAGGCCGCCGTTGCCGCCCGCGCGCGTTTGCTCACCCGTCTTTCCCCTGTCAGCAGGAACTAGTGATCGAATCTGGGGCCGATAATCTGGGCATTGACTTGGGCCGCATCGCTCGCCGTCTTGGCACCACACGTCCGAATATCTCATGAACAATCAACTCATCGTCGTCTGTGGTGCCGGTGGTTTCATCGGCGGCCATCTCGTGGCGGACCTGCTGCGGCAGGGCTACACGCGCATCCGCGCCGTGGACATCAAGCCGCTCCAGCGCTGGTATCAGAAGTTCGAAGGCGTGGAAAATATCTCCGCCGATCTGCAGGAACTCGATGCCTGCCGCACCGCGACCAAGGGCGCGTTCGGTGTCTACAACCTCGCCGCGGACATGGGCGGCATGGGCTTCATCGAGAAAAACAAGGCGCTGTGCATGATGACGGTGCTGATCAACACGCACCTCCTAAAGGCCGCGCGCGAGAACGGCGTGGAGCGTTTCTTCTACGCTTCCTCCGCTTGCGTTTACGCGCACGACAAGCAGACCGATCCGAACGTCACCGGATTGAAGGAAGCCGATGCGTATCCCGCGATGCCCGAGGACGGCTACGGCTGGGAAAAGCTCTTTTCCGAACGAATGTGCCGCCATTACACCGAGGACTTCGGCCTCGTGACACGCGTCGCCCGTTACCACAACGTTTACGGACCGCACGGCACCTACGATGGCGGACGCGAGAAGGCGCCCGCAGCGATCTGCCGCAAGGTCATCGCCGCGCAGATGAGCGGCCGGAACGAGATCGAGATCTGGGGTAACGGCGAGCAGACGCGCAGCTTCATGTTCATCGACGACTGCCTCCGTGGCTCTCAAGCGATCATGGCCAGCAACACGATCACGTTCCCGATCAATCTCGGCTCAGAGGAAAAAGTTTCGATCAACCAACTGGTCGATATCGTCGAGTCGATTGCCGGCGTGCAGCTGAAGCGCAACTATAACCTTTCCGCACCAAAAGGCGTGAACGGCCGCAATTCCGAGAACACGCTCATCCGGCAAATGCTCGGATGGGAGCCGTCGATCCCGCTGCGCACCGGGATGGAAAAAACCTATGCCTGGATCTACGATCAAATGAAGTCCGGGGCTTCGAAGGATGCCGTCGTGAATTGCAGCTGACAATTCGTTTGCTGAAATCCGGGCGGAGATTGCTCTCACCGAAGCTTTGTCGTCCGCCCCAGCTCCAGCCAATCCACCTCGGACGCACCGCCTTCGTCATGTCCCCGCCGCAACTGATTTGCCCCACTTCCTTCGCGCGTCCGCCACTTGGGCGAAAAGTCTCTGTGGACTGGCGCGCCCTTGCTCCATTAGGGGAGTGACGTGGAACAGACCCTACAGTTCGGCCGACTCGTGCAATGTTTGGTGGAACGCGGCTGTTTTGCGCGACGCCCATTCACCTTAATCGACGCCGGATGTAGCGGTGGCATTGCCGGTTTTTGGCGCAGATTCGAACCGAGCCTTCGCGCAGTCGGCATCGATCCAGTCGGAGCGGAATGCGATCGCCTCGCCGCGGCAGAGACAAATTCCGCCGTGTCCTATACCCGCGCATTTGTCGGACTTCCCCCCGATCATCCATTCGTCGCGGCACGCGGTCAACGCCCGCCGACAGAACGCAATCCTTGGCCGCGCCTCAGCGCACCGGCGGGCGCAGATATTTTACGTGAGCGCACGCAAGCGAACCAAGCTCTACCGCTCCTCAATGATTGGGATCGAGCTTCGCTTCCGGCGGATCCCACTCCCCGCACCATCGACTCGATTGTTGACGCCGCCGGTTTCTCGGAAGTCGATTTTATTAAAATCGACATCGACGGCTATGATCTCGACGCACTGTTGTCAGCGGAACGAACCATCAAAAGTTCGCCGGTACTCGGACTTGCCTTGGAGGTAAATTTTTATGGCTCGGCGTCTCCAATGGATCACACGTTCCATAACACCGATCGATTAATGCGTGAATGGGGGTTCGAACTTTTTGACCTGAGTGTGCGACGGTATTCGACCGCCGCTCTTCCGCAGCCTTACCAATGGAATATTCCAGCCCAAACCGTGCGGGGCCGCCCGTTCCAAGGTGACGCGATCTACCTCCGCGACCCCTGCAGCTGGGACGCAGTCCCCGAGACCGCTGTGCCCCTTGACGCGATAAAACTATTAAAGCTCAGTTGCCTGTTTTCGCTTTTCGGATTGCCCGACCATGCAGCCGAACTCCTCCGCGATCACAGCGCAAGCCTGGCGGACGTGGCGGCGGCAGAACCTTTGTTGCACCTCCTTGCCAACGAAGTGAAACCTTCGCTGAACTCATATCACGAATACCTCCGGCAGTTCCGCGAGGACCCAACCTCGTTTTATCCCGACCGGTGGGTCCCCTGAGTCTTCCCACCCTTTTGTTTCATGAGCATCCAAAACGTCTCCATCATCGGACTCGGCAAACTCGGCGCCAGCATGCTCGCGGGCATGGCCTCGCGCGGACTGAACGTCATCGGCGTCGACGTAAACAAAAACGCTGTCGATGCGATCAACTCTGGCCGCGAACCGGTCCAAGAGACAAATCTCGGCGACATGATCGCGGCCCACCAGCCCCGCATCCGCGCGACACTCGACGTCCACGACGCCGTCGAGAATAGCGACATCAGTTTCGTCATCGTGCCGACTCCGAGCGACGAGCGAGGCGCCTTTTCCCTGCAATACGCCCGCTACGCGTTCAAGTCCCTGGGGCAGGCTCTGAAAAAGAAAAATCGTTATCATGTCATCGTGCTCACCAGCACGGTGCTGCCGGGTGCGACGCGCCATGGATTGTTGCCCATTCTTGAAGCGGAATCAGGCAAGAAGTGCGGCCCGGACTTCGGCCTCTGCTACAACCCGGAGTTCATCGCGCTTGGGTCCGTCATTCGGGATTTCCTTAACCCGGATTTCTACCTGCTCGGAGAGTTCGACCCGCGTTCCGGCGACGCCCTCGAGGAAATTCATCACCGCGTCTCGCAGAACAACGCGCCTGTAAAACGCATGAGCCTGGAAAACGCCGAGATCGCCAAAATCTCGGTGAATAGCTTTGTGACGATGAAAATCTCATTCGCCAACATGCTGGCGGAATTTTGCGAGAAGGTGCCGGGCGGAGACGTCGATGTCGTGAGTGACGCGCTCGGGATGGATAAACGCATCGGCCGAAAGTATCTGACCGGCGGCTTCGGGTTCGGCGGCCCGTGCTTCCCGCGCGACAACGTCGCACTCAACTTCATGGGCGATCAACTCGGCGTTGACAGCCGTCTCCTCAAGACCAACGACGACTACAACCGCGGTCTCTCGCGCCGCTATGTCGAAAAATTGCAGCCCCATCTGCCACGCGGGGCCAACGTCGCCGTGCTCGGCCTCGCCTACAAGCCCCTCTCGCACGTGATTGAGGAGTCGCCAGGCGTTTACCTGTGTCGCGCCCTCTCTGAAGCAGGCTACCGCGTGGTCGGCCACGATGCGCTCGCCGCGCCTTACGCGGAGACCGCCTTAAAGATGAGCGCACTCGTCACCGACAACCTCGATGAGGCGCTTCGCGATGCCGACGTTGTGCTTGTCACCACCACCGACAAACCCTACTTGGCCTTGACTCCGGAGCAGCTGCTCAAAGGCAAAACTCAAATTACAGTTGTCGATTTTTGGCGCGCCCTCAAGCCCCTCGCCCGTGACCCAAGGATCCGCTACCTACCGATCGGCATCTGCACCTCCAGTGAAATCGATGGCCAACTGAAGGCATTGTGGGCCTCGCCCTGACGGAGTTCGCTCCCGAACAACGTCGGTTCGGCAAACGACTATCAGCCGATTTTGCCCACACGGCAAAGACGCTAACTACAGCCAGGTATTCTCCGCCCCGGATGGGTTGTGCACCCGTCACGTGAATCGTCAGATTCGCAGCACGGAAGCATGCCTCGGGCGGACGGGACTGAAAACGTGAGGCCATCCCTTATGGACCCGACCGCACCGCTGAAGGAGTTGATGCCCATCACTACCGCGGCTGCGGCTCGGGCGCGAGCGCCCAATGCGAAGTTCGTAGGATGGAGACGGTAGAGGAATCAACCTGTCCCGGGCGGTTCTAGGAGCCGCTTTGCATGCAAGCTTTACAAGCAGGAGAAGCCGGCGTTTTGATGCAGCAAATGACCCGTCCGAGCCAGGCCATTCCGTCCCCTTACCTGTCCGTGGTCGCCGCGTCACGGAACGACGATCACGGAGGCGATCCTCTGACGCGCACGCAGATTTTTATCAACTGCTTCGCGCAGCAGTGCGAAAAATACCAACTGCCCGCGGAGTTGATCCTGGTGGATTGGAACCCCGTGCCAGGTCGCCCCGGGTTGGCCGGAGTGCTTCAGCTGCCGGCGAACTCCACCTATTGCCGAGGCCGCGTAGTAACGGTGCCGGCGGTTTTGCACGACCGCTTTGCGCACGCCGATCGCCTGCCGTTTTTCCAGATGATCGCCAAGAACGTCGGCATTCGCCGCGCGAAAGGAGATTTCATTCTCGCCACGAATATCGACATCGTTTTCTCCGACGAACTGATCCGGTTCATCGCATGCCGTAATCTTGACCATCGCCGCATGCTACGGGTCGATCGTTACGATATTCACCGGGATATACCGCTTTCCTATTCGGTGGAGCAGACGCTCGAATACGCCTGGATCAATCCCGTGCGAGCAAACCGGCGGCTTGGCTTACGCGCCCTGATAGCCAAGTTCTACGGAACCGAGATATTTGCCCGCCGATGCCATGGAGAACCCAACGATTGCGCCGCACTCGACCACTTTAAGTTGACGACCGAAAATGGCGAATTGGCCCTGTGCGCGCAGGGTCCCGCACCCATCGACGACCTACACACCAACGCATGCGGCGATTTCACGCTCCTTCCCCGCGCAGGGTGGGAGGCGATTACGGGCTATGCGGAATTCGCCTCTTACTCGTTCAATATCGACAGCCTTGGCCTTGGAGCCGCGCATTATGCCGGCTATGAGGAAATCGCGCTCCTCCCTCCCTGTGTGTGCTTCCATATCGAGCACAGCCTCGGCTCCGGTTGGACACCTGAAGGAGAAACGAAGCTCTTCGAACGCCTCCGTGAGCGCGGCATTCCCAGTCCTGACTGGTCGGTCGTTAACGCGTTGCTCGAGTCAATGCGACTTGGCGAGCTGCCTGCGGCGCTGAACGGGCCCACCTGGGGTCTCGCTGAATTCGATCTTCCCGACGAGCCGTTGCTCCCTGGGCGCCTTGGCAGTCAAGCCCTGCATCCCCAACCTTACGAAACTCGTGAGGATCGGCCCGTCAGCGCGCTGCGTCCCGAATTCAATCTCGAACTCCTCACTTTGTGGCAGAAACGACACACCGGCCGACTGAACAAACAGTTGGAGGAGTCGAGGAGTGCCCTCGAGCAGGCCGAATTCTACCTTCGCGAGGTGGAGAAAGACCGGGATGATCGTCTGGCGGCCATTCTTGCAGGGCAGGACGCACTGGCACAAACAATCGAATATCTCCGGAAGGTCGAAAAAGACCGCGATGATCGCCTCGCCTCCATTACGTTCTATCAAGACAAACTGAAATCCGCGTATTCAGACCACGAACACAATGTCGCTTACATCGGTCGACTCCACGAGGAGATTGCCGAGCACGTCAAAGTCAGCGCGGACAAGGACCAGATCATCGCGCAGCTGAACGCCGAAATTGCCCGGCTGCAAACCGCGGCGGCACAACCGCCGCCCACGACCGGTTGAGGGGGCAGTTTCAGCTGGCATTGTCGGGCCCAAATCGTTGCCATCTTCAGGTTTTTCCGCCCGGCGGCCGCAATATTTCCGTCCCGCCGCGCCGAACTTCACCTGATCAGCAGCTCCCGCTCCGGCATGCGTAATTTCTGCACTCTCCTCGATTCCGACCGGCTTCCCCGGCTTAAAGCCCTGCATCACTCGCTCACGATGCACGCCGGGGAGTTTTCGCTCGTCGTGCTCGCGACTGACGACGACGCGCAGGAGCAATTGCGGAGCGCCCAACTGGCGCGGACCGAGGTGATCGCGCTGCCCGAGTTGCTGCGGGCATTTCCGCAGCTAAAGCGCACGCAGTCCGATCGCACCGCGGCGGAATTCCATGCCACCCTGCTCCCGTGGCTCCTGCGGCACGTGCTGCCAACGTTGTCGGCGGGAAAATGGCTCACTTACCTCGATCCGAGCGCCTTCGTTTATCGACCGTTGACGGAGTTGTTCGCGGCGCTGCCCACCGCGTCGGTCGCCCTCGTTCGCCGCGCGCTGCCGGCTACGCATCTCGCCCTCGAGGAATACGGCAAATTCACCACTCGCTTCGTGGCATTCCGGAACGACGACCAAGGCCAGACGTGCCTGACACGCTGGAGCGAAGATTGCGCGGCCTGGTGTTTCGAAATTCTCGAACCCACGCGCTTCAGCAATCGAAAATACCTCGACCGCTGGCCGCAGGAATTTCCGTTTGCCGGGGTGATCGGCGAGCGCGGCGCCAGCGTGGATCCCGCGCAGGCGGTGGACGCCGGCATCGCGGGAGCGGACGCTCCGCAGATCGAGGGCGTCCCCCTTTTCGTCTACCAGTTCGGCGACCTCATCTCGTTGGGCGGCCAACTCTACGACGCCGGCACGCGGCCCTTCGCGGCGTTTCCTCCGCCGACGCTCCGCGAGAAAATCTACCGGCCTTACCTGCAGTTGCTCGCGCAGTTCGACGGCGCAAAAGGCGAGACGCCCGACTTGATCCCTCCCGCCTCCGCCAGCGAAGCCCGATTGAATCAGGCGCTGACGGCGCTGGCCGCGCGGCTGCAGAGCGCGGAGAAAGATCGCAAAAACTTCGTCGCGGCGCTGGCCGCGAATCAACGCGCGGCCAAAGCCGCGATCGATGAAGCACGCCAAGCCACGATCGACGCGCGCGAAAAAGTGCGCCGCACCTTCGACCGCGAAGTGGAAGCCCGCGCGCTCGTGCAGGAATCGGCCGAGCGCCTGCGCCTGATCGAGGAAGATCGGGCCGAGCGCCTGAAATCGATTTCATTCTACCAGGCGAAGCTTCACGAGGCCTACACCGACTTGGAGCGCAACGTCGCCTACCTGAAATCGCTGGAGGCGGAGATCGCGGCGCATGTCACGGTCGGGCAGGAACGCGACGCGCGCCTCGCGTCCCTTTCCGAGCGCCTCCAGTCGGCCGAGCAACGTCTGCTGGCTCAGGCGACGCCGCCGGCTCCGGTCGATCCGCAGCGTCAGTTGGCGGAATTTCTTCCGCACGGCCGTCACATCCGGAAAATCGCGTTCGCCCGCTATCACCCACGCCTGTTGCCGCAGATCGCGTGGCTGGCGGGCGTCGGCGCGGTGGTGCAGGTGTTCGGCCGTCCGCCGGAGCTCGCAAAACGCCACCCCGGCGCCGTCCATTTCTGGGAGGAATCGCTCCTCGACTGGCTCGCCGGCATCGATTCGTTTTTCAACGAGCGCGCCTATTTGGAAGCCAACCCTGATGTCGGCGGTGCCGTTGAAGCCGGGGCATTGCGCAGCGGTTGGGAGCATTATCTGTTGTTCGGGTTGCGCGAGTCGCGTGACTCGGGTTCGAAAAGCTATTCGTCTGGGCTAGCCGACTTCGACGCGGTCGCCTTCGACGCCTCCGACGCGACCGAGGTCCTGCCGACGCTCGTGGGCCGGATGCAGATTCATCACCGCGTGCTGATCAGCGGCGCCGACCCGCAACCGAACTGGCTGCCGCCGGAGAAATCGCAGCTGCACTTCAGCGACGGTTCGCTGCTGTGTCTGCGACCGCCTGCGGTGTGGCGCGGACCGCTGCTGCCGACCTGCCAGGTGCGCGCCGTCTGGCCCAGAACCCGGGTGGAGGATCTTTATCCCGCGCGTCCGGCTCAAGCCGGCGAGTGGCCGAAAATCACGGTCGTCACCGTGAGCTTCAACCAAGCCGCGTATCTGGAACAGACGCTGCGCTCGGTGCTCGATCAGAATTATCCGAACCTCGAATACATCGTCGTGGACGGCGGATCGACCGACGGCTCCGTGGAGATCATCCAGCGTTATGCCCCTCGCCTGAGCTGGTGGGTGAGCGAGAAGGATGGCGGCCAATCCGAGGCGCTGAACAAGGGATTCCAACGCGCGACCGGCACGGTGATGACGTGGCTGAACAGCGACGACCGCCTCGCGCCCGGCAGCTTGTTCACCGTCGGACAGCATTTTCTGCTGCACGCCACGGATCTGATCGTCGGCCGCTGCGCGCGCGTCGTGGATCAGCAGATTCAACCGCGGCACGTCCATCAGTGCGCCCTGCCGCTCGGCCGGATTGTGCCGTTGCCGCTCAAGGATCTCCTCGATCTCGAGGGCAGCTGGCTGCAGGGCGATTTCTTCCACCAACCGGAAGTTTTTTTCACGCGCGAGATTTTCCAGCGCAGCGGGGGAAAGCTGCGCGAGGATCTTTATTTCAGCATGGATTACGATCTGTGGGTCCGCATGGCACGCGCCGGTGCGCGGATTTTGGCGGTGCCGGAGATCCTCGCCTTGTTCCGCGAACACGGAAAACAAAAGACCGGCGGGGATCACGTGCCCTACCTGCCTGAACTCACGGCGCTCAACTCCGCCCACCGCGCTCAAGCCTGACCATCGCCATGCCGCCTGCCGCCGAATCGTTCAACCAGTGGCTCGACTCACTCCCGCAATGGCGTGGGATGCTGCGCATTTCGCCGGAGCGCCCTTACGCGCACGCCGAGGATCAATACGATTCCCAATACGGCATCAGCGCGCCCGATCCCGAAGAGGGCCAGGGGCTCTGCGCCCTGCTTGAGCAACAGGGAATCGATACCACCGGTCCGGCGCTGGAGATCGGCTGCGGCACCGGCCGGCTGACCTTCGGCATCGCGCACCATTATCCGGGATCCGATTTCGTCATCACCGATCCGTCGCCCACTTTCCTCCGACTCACGAGCAGTCAACTGCCGCCGCCGCGGGTCGGTCCGGCGAAATTGCATTACGCGCTGCTGAACGCGGACGATCTCGGGGAACTTCCCGCCGGCATGTTCTCGTTGATCGCGATGCGCTCGACGCTCCACCACATCCTGCACGTGGAGGAATTCATCGCCGCGTGCGCCCGCACGCTGCGCCCCAACGGCGCGATCGCGCTCGGCGCCGAGCCGGTCGAGAGCGGTTACCTTTTGATGGCGGCCGTCAGCCAGTCGATCGCCCCGACCTTGCAGGCCGCCGGAGTCACACTGCGTCCGGAATGGGAACGCCAGCTGCAGGCGTTCACCGAGACGATCAAGTTCTACTGCCGGCGCGATCTGGTGAAGAACAACGCCGAGGACAAACACCTCTTCTCGCCGACGGAGCTCGGCGATCTCGGCGAACGCCACGGTCTGCGCTTGCGGTATTTCACCAACGCGACGTTCAGCGATTTTGCGCCGCCGCACGCGCCGGACTGGGAAGGCTTCAGCACGTTTTTTCTCAACTACCTGGAATTTTGCATGCAATTCGACGCCGAATTCATGGCCCTCATCCGCACGCACCTCCGCACCCAACTGAAGTTCATTGAAGAATGCCATCGCAGCCACGTCGGCCCCGCGGTGACCGGCGTCTTCGTTTTCCGCAAGCAGTCGGATCCCGCCTGAGCCGATGTCTTCCACCGACAAACGCATCTCCCCCGATCTACCCAAGCGGGTGCTGTTCCTGAACGATGTCAGCTTTCAATACGGAGCCGGAATCGCGCAGGCGCGCCAAGTCGAGGCGGTCCTCAGCCTCGGCATCGAGGCAGGCGTGCTGGCTTGGGCGCCGGGCGACATTCCCCTCGAAGCCGTCGCGACGCGCCCGTTCGATCCGGATCTCTGGCTGGGCATTCGTGATGTCGACCATTTGGAAGGGGGAAAAAAATTGGCCGACGATGCCGTCATCGCCGGGCTCCTCGCGGAAGTGGCGCGCTTCGATCCGGAAGTTGTCATCGTAGGCAACCTCCACGCGGCCCGCTGGCCATTTCAACTGCTGCCCGCGCTCTCCGCGATCGGCTGCCGCGTCGCGGCGTTTCTGCACGACGCCTATCTTTTCACCGGACGCTGCGCGTATCCCGGCCACTGTCAGCTCTACCTGACCGGCTGCGATCACACGTGCCCGACCGCCACGCACTATCCTGCGCTCGAACCCGCGCGCATCGGCCCGGCGTGGCGCGTCCGACGCGAAATTTTCGGCGGCCCTCACGGACTCGAGGTCATCGCCAACAGCCGGTGGAACCAGCAAATGTTCCGCACGGCATTGCCCGCCGCCCACAGCGTCGAACCACTCGAACTCGGCGCCGATGAACGGGTGTTTTGCCCCGGCGACAAGCTCGTAGCGCGGAAGGAACTCGGCCTGCCCCTCGACCGCCCGATCGTCCTCTGCGCAGCCGTGAATTTTCAAGAGGAGCGCAAAGGCGGCCGCTACCTGCGCGAGATTGTCGCGGCGATGGGCAACGAGGTTCACTTCGCCGCGTTCGGTCACAACGCGCAGGAAGTCCCCGGCCTCATCGGTCTCGGCTATCACCTACGGGCGGACCGCCTCGCGCTGATTTATCAGGCGGCGGATATCTTTCTCGGCACCGCAACCGAAGAGGCCTTCGGACAAACCGTGATGGAAGCCCAGCTTTGCGGGCTCCCCGTCGTGGCATTCCAAGCGGGCGGCGTGGTCGAAATCGTGCGCCACGAGATCACCGGCCGGCTGGTGCCGATCGGCGACGTCGCTGCCGCCACCGCCGCGCTGCGGGATTTCCTGCGCGACTCCGCGCTGCTCAAGAGCACCGGCCAAGCCGCGCGGGAACACGCCGTGCTGCGCTTTTCCCTGCCGGCACACGCCGCGCGCTGGGCGCGATTTTTTCGCGGGGAAAAATCCGCGGGCCTCGGTCCCCGCCCCGCCGTGCTGGCCTACCCGCAAAACGAGGCCGAGGACTTGCGCTCGCTCGAGCGGCACCGTCCCTCCTGGCCGGAGCGCAGCGGAGCCGCGCCGTTGACCACGGAAGAAATTGCCGGCCCCACCGCGGCGTTGCCCGGCGCGCACACTCCGGGCGAGGTGCTCAAGTTTCACGAGATGGGCTACGAAGCCGGCGACGTGATCCTCGAGCTCGGTTCGCTCGGCGGCCGGGCGGCCGTGACGGCCCTGCGCGGCGCGCGCGCGAATCCCGCCCGCACGGTCGCACCGCAGTATTTTGGCGTGACGACGGATCCGGACGCGCTCGCCCGCACGCGTGAAGCATTACTCGCCCACGAAGTGGGCCACCTCTGCCATCTCTTCCAGGGCTCGCTCGCGGAGTTTTTTCAACGCTGGCGCGACGTCCGGCCCACGATGGTGGTGATCGATCCGGCTTCGGCCACGACGCTCGGCGCGGATCTCGCCCAGTTGTCGGCCAGTTTGCCGGAGCGCACCCCGGTGCTGCTGCGCCATTTTCTCGACGGCCGGAAACTCCTCCGGCGCGACGGCGTGCGGCGGGCCGCGCTGGAATGGAGCGACGGCGGACAGGCGGCTTTCATGGGCTGTTTTGGTTGCTCCGCGCTCTACGTCACCGTGAAATCTCCCCAGTAGCATGGCATTATTTCTCGCGCATCTCGCGACGCTGGCGTGCGCCTCCTGGGCGGCGGCGCGCCACAGCGTGCGTCACCCGATCGATCGCATCCTCGCGGCCGCCACGCTGGCGTGGACGAACATCGTGCTCACGAGCCTCGCGCTCGCCTCGTTCGAACAGCTCGGCAACACAGTGTGGTTTTTCCGCACGTCACTGCTCCTCGCGCTGGTCACCTGGCTGGCGTTGCGCTGGCTGAAACCGGAGCCCGCACCGCTGCAGCGCGAGGAAATCCCGGCGACGCGCCTGCTGCTCGCCTGCGGTCTCACGCTCGCTCCCCTACTCTACGTGGCGATCCGGGTCGCCGCGACCTACGAACCGAACAACTACGATACGCTCACGTATCACCTGCCACGCGCGATGTATTACATCGGGCAGGGCGACCTCGCGCACTTCGAGACCGGGAATCCGCGGCAGATCTACTTTCCGTTCAATTACAATCTGCTGCAGCTTGTGGTGCTGCTTCACAACGTGCCGGTGCAGGCGATCAATTTCATCAACCTGTTCGCGTGGCTGACGGGTGGACTGGCGCTCTACCGCCTCTGCCGGCTGGCCGCATTGAGCGCCAACGCGAGTCTCATTGCGACGTGGCTGGCGCTGACTTCGACGCAGGTTTTGGCGCAGGGAACCGCGACGACGAACGATCTGCCCACCGGAGTGGCGCTGCTCTGCGCCCTCGTTTTCGCCCTGCGCTGGCGTGAAACGTCCGGACAACGTTTCGCGTTGCTGGCGGGCGTCGCTGCCGGATTGACCGCGGGTTCGAAGCTGACGGTGGTGTTTTTCGGTCCAACGGGCGCGCTGATCCTGGTCGTGCTGGCCGTGCAACACTGGCGCGACCGACGTTTCGCCGCGTTCATGCGCGGCGTCGCCGCATGGATCCCGGCGGGAGTGGTCGCACTGGCACTGGCGTCGCCGTTCGCCGCCATCAACCTCGCGGAAAAAGGCGAGTGGATCAACAAGACCTACGACTTCACCCTGAACCGGCCGTTCTCGGTCTGGTCGGTCCTGCAAACGGGCTCGGCTTACCTCATTCAACTCTTTCTCGAGCCGCTGCACCGCTTCGTCTTCGATCTCAAGATCACGGCCGAACTCAATGCGTGGGGCGCCCGCACGTTTTTCCCGAACTGGAACGAAGCCTACGCCTTCTCCCCTCTCTACTTGTTCCCGCCCGACCTGAACGAAGACCATGTATTTTTCGGACTCACCGGCCCGGTCGTATTTCTTGCCGGTGTCTATTGTTTGGTGCGCTGGCGGCGGTTTACCACTCCGGTGGTATGGCTTGCCGCGCTCGGCCTGGGCTGGTTCGCCACCTATTTCGTGCTGAACAAATGGTCGCTCTACAACCAACGGTATTTCGTTCCCGCCATCCTCGTGCTCACCCCCTGTCTGGGCGCGTGCATTGACGCAGGCGGAGCGAAGTTTCGGCCGCGCGTGCGTTCCGGATTAGGCTTTCTTGCCTTCTGCTCGCTCTGGCTCGCCGCGATCTACCTTTTCAACAACACGAGCCGTCCCTTCGCGCCGCTCTGGGCCGGCCAACCACCGCCGCCGGCGTGGCCCACGTTACCCGCCACCATGATCGAGCGCATCGCCGCCGAGCCGCGCGTCAACATCCACTCCACCGACGGCAACGAGCGGATCTTCCTGCTCATGGCCGCGGGCAAGCGCCAGCGCTTCACGTCCTTCGATGCCATCGATCCGGCGGCCTATCAGGTGTTCTCGGAATGGGGCTTCGTTCGCAAGGTCGCCTACAGCAACATCGAGCAGCTCTCTTCTTACACCCTCGCGCCATTCCCCACTAAACGGACGGCTGGCGTGGAATTTCTCGGCACCATCGGGCAAGGCCAGCCGGCGCTCGATTACTATGGACTCGCGGCCCATCCCAATGAAAAGCCGTCCGCGGAGGCGAACCGCAACGTGCTCGTCGAATTTTATTATGCCCCGCGCGAGCCGAACCGCTATATTCATACCCGCATCAAGGTCGCCGGGCTGAATCCCGCCGATGCCGCGCGCGTGATCGTCGGAGTGGACTACGCGGATAACAGTTCCGAGGAACTCGCGGAGTTCGATCACACCGGCGAGGCGAAAGTCTCGATCACCCGACCGTTCCGCCGCTTTACGGTGCGGATCCGCGACCGCGCCGACCAGCGGCTGCTGGGCTCGAGCGACGTGCCCTACTTGTTCCGCGATCAGCCGGCCGAAGCGGAGACTCCGCACGATCCGATGTCGCTCTTTGCGGAGGAACTCGTCGCCTTCCCGCTCAAGACCTCGATCACGACCGAGGGGCTCGCGGCGCCGGAAGGGCCGTATCCGCAATGGGACCTGCCGCTCATTCGCTGGGCGAAGGCCCCGGTGGTCCGGCTCGAGATTCCCGGGAGCAATCAACTCGGCACGCTCAACCTTTCGTTCGAGTTGGCGCTGCACGCCCGCGAAGGCGCGTGGATCGACGTGGTGCACAACGGCGAAACGGTGAAGGCCTACCGATGGGAGGGCCCCAAGCGTTGGCTCATCCAATCTTTGCAACTCCCCGCGAAGCCCGGGAAAAACATCATCGAATTCCGTAACGTCGCGGTCACCGACGTGCCCGACTGGATGGACTATCTGGCGCGCTACCCGGACGTGAAGGATTACCTCGTGTCCCAAAACATCCCCTTGGAAAAAGGTGCGCAGGAACATTGGGAGGCATTCGGCCAGCGCGAGCGCCGCTCCCTTTTCACCCACCGCCAGACGGAGCGCATCGCGGGTCCTGACCAGCTTTACTATATCTTCCGCCGCCTGCGCGTGGACGGATTCCGCCAGCCATGACCGTCGCAGCGACAGGTCCTGGACATCCCGCAGCGCCGCGCAACGCCTACATCGATGTGCTGCGCGGTTGGAGCATCTTCGGCGTGGTCTGCGTGCATTTTGCTGGGAGTTTCGTGACGACGGACATCCATGCGTGGAGCCCCTCTTTCTACCTCGGCCTGGCACTGAATCAGTTCTTCGGCTTCGCGGTGCCGCTGTTCGTCTTCCTTTCCGGACTGCTGGCTGGTCTCTCGAAAAACACCGGCTCTCTCACGGAATACTATCAAGGACGTTTCCGCCGCATCGCGGTCCCCTACTTCATCGCGAGCGTCGCCGCGTTCTTTCTGCTCAATCATTACGCCGCCTGGCAACAATTGCCGACGATCGCCGAAAAACTCACTTGGCTCGCCCACCGCCTGCTGTTTTCCGGCGTGGAGCCCACGCTGTATTTCATTCCTCTCATTCTGCAACTTTACCTGCTGCAACCTCTCCTGAAAGCCCTGCCGGGCTGGCTGCAGCAGGCGATGCCCCTCAGTCCGGGCGGATGGGCCGCCGTGCTGGCCACACTATTACTCATACTGCATCTGACGCTCGGGTGGCTGTGTGATCGCGGCACTCTCAACTATTATGTGTGGGGCCGGCCGAACGTGCTGTTCTGGACGTTCTATTTTTTCGCGGGCCTGCACTTCCGGGAGATTACCGGCCTGATCCCGCGCCGCGCCGCGCCCTGGCTCGCGTTGCTGGCGTTCCTCGCCGCTTTCGGGGCCATGGCCTGGAACGCGCGTCACCTCCTCGACCGCACCGTCATGGGCGATCACTTCCAATTCAACCGGCTCGACTTCGCGTATGCTCGGCCGGAGATGCTGATCTATGACCTCGGGATGGTGGGAGGGCTTGGCTTGGGCTTGATCTTCGGCTGGTCGATCCGGCCGGGCCTGATTTCGTTCCTCGGCCGTTTCACGCTCGAGATTTATCTTTGGCACATCCTCGTGCTCTATTTTGGCGTGTGGCGCTACGCCGATGCCCTCCAATCCTGTCGCGCGCAACCCGAGCTGATCGTGCTCATCTGTCTCGGCGCGACAGTGCTCCTCGCTGTGGCGGCTGACCGCTGGCAGCGACTGCGCGCTTACGTCCGCTCTCATCGGGTCGTTATCGTGAAAACGGCTTGACCGCGGGCGCTGCCGCGAGAAATGCCCGTCGACACGCGGACCCAAAACCGACTCCCTCGGAGTTTGCCTTTGTCCGCCGCAGCCACCTAAGTTTTTCCTGACGTAACCATGGCCCCAGCCACTTCGCCTTCTTCGGTCCCCAGCATCGCGATCGCCATCCCTTGTTACCAAGAGGAGAAGACGATCGAAAAAGTCATCGCGGATTTCCGGTCCGAACTGCCGGACGCCAAGATCTACGTCTTCGACAACAACTGCACGGACCGCACCGCTGCGATCGCCCGTGCCGCCGGCGCGACCGTCATCCGCGAGAAACGCCAAGGCAAGGGCTACGTGGTCGCGTCGATGTTCGAAGTCCTCACCGAAGATATCGTCGTGATGGTGGACGGTGACGGCACCTACGATTCCACCGCCGTGCATCGCCTCCTCGCGCCGGTTCTTGCCGGAGACGCCGACATGACCGTCGCGGCGCGGCTTCAGCAGTATAGCGATAAATCGTTCCGCAAGTTCCACGTCGCCGGCAACCAGCTCGTCTGCTGGATCATCAACAAGATCTTCCACGCCCAGATTTCAGATATCTTTTCTGGCTATCGCGCCTTCACGCGCGCCTGTGCCCGCGACATCCCGGTCACTTCGCATGGCTTCGACGTCGAGACCGAGCTCACCGTCCAGAGCTTGTATCGCGGCGTCGTGATTCGGGAAATCGAGGCACCCTACGGTGAGCGTCCCTCTGGAAGTTTTTCGAAGCTGCGCACGCTGCCTGACGGCATCCGCGTCCTGCTCCGACTCTTCTTGCTGATGCGGTCCTACAAGCCGCTGACGCTGTTCGGCAGCTTTGCGCTCGTCCTCTTCGTCGCCGCGCTCGCCGCCAGTGCCCTGCCCGCTTGGGAACTGTTGAGCGATCATCGGGTGGTGAGCCGCGCCAGCGCCATCGTGGCGATCTCCTGTTATATGGTCGCGTTCCTAAATCTCGCCCTCGGGCTCGTGCTCAGCTCGGTCAACCAGCGGCTGCTCGAGGTCGAGCGGGTTGTCACCAAACAACTGCGCAGCACGCGATCGAACTAAGCCGCGCGTATGGGGACGAAGGATTTCAACGCGCTCGACCTGTTCATCTGCCGGTGGCGTTCGCGCATCGTGAACCGCCAGATCCGCCCCGACACGGAAGTGCTCGATTTCGGCTGCGGACATCAAGCGCTGTTCCTGCGCGGCATAGCGGCCCACATTCGTTCCGGGGTCGGCATCGATTACGATGCGGCCTCGAGCCGGCCGGCCCCGAACCTCGAGATCCGCCAGTTTCGTTTTCAGGATCGCTTCGACTATGCCGACGGCAGTTTCGACCACCTGACGATTCTGGCCGTGCTCGAGCACATCCCGCTCGACCAGGTGGACCGACTCTTCACCGAGTTTCGCCGGTTGCTGCGGCCGGGCGGCTCGGTGTTGCTTACGACGCCGACGCCGAAATCGCGGCCGCTGCTCGAATTTCTCGCCTTCAAATTAAAAATCATCTCCGGGCCGGAGATCGCGGATCACAAACATTACTGGAGCGAAGCGGACATCGCGCGACTCGCGTCGCGTGCGGGTTTCCGCCTGCGTCATTACGAGACGTTTCAGTTCGGCCTGAACAGCTTCGCCGCACTGGTCCACGCGGACTCTCCTGCTCCGCTTTCCTGAGCCGCGTCATGGACCTGCTTCTGATCCATGTCGTCCTGCTGATCTGGTTGTCCGTCGGAGCAGCCCGGCGGTGGACCCATCGGACCGCATACTGCCTCCTCGCCGCCGCGGCCATCGCCTGGGCCAACCTGGTCGCGACCGCGCTGTTACTCTCGCCCTTCCGCCTTTTTGGGCAACCGGCCGTGTTGCTCGTGACATCGCTGGCGCTGGCGCTGGGAACATGGCTCGTCGCGCGCCGTTCGGCGCTTGCCCCCACCCGGGACGACGCGGCGCCGCTCGGCTGGCCCAGCGTGTTCGTGGTCGTCGTCGCAGCGGTTGGTCTGGCGAGTGCAGCCGCGGCGGCGACTTTCCTTCCGTCGCGGACCAATGCCATCGCTTACGAATTGCCGCGCGCCTTGTTCCAGGCCGGCGGCGGCAGCGTGTTCATGCTGCAAGCGGCGGACGCGCGCCAGGTCCTGCTCCCGTTCAACTATGGTCTGCTCCAGACGTGGGTGCTGGTTTACCAACCCCCGTTCTCGGTCCTGAATTTTCTCAGCCTCGGCGCGTGGGGACTCTGTGGTCTGGCGGCCTATCGCCTCTGCCTATTGAGCGGAACCGGCCGCAGCGCCGCCGTCATCGCCGCGAGTGCGGCCCTCCTCACCACGCCCGTCCTCGCCTACGCGAGCACCGCGGATGTGGCCCTTCCGGTCGCGGCGAGCCTGCTCGGCTCCGTCGTTTTCGCCATCGACTGGTCGCGGCACGGCCAGCGGCGTTCGGCGATATTCGCCGGGCTTCTGGCCGGACTCGCCGCCGGTTGCCGGCTGGACATTACGCTCGCGGTCTCCGTGGGATTCGCCGGTTGGTGTGCCGCACGCGGGTTGCCGCGGGAGCATCGCGGGGCGGCGGCGCTGGCATTGGCCTTCGGGCTGTTGCCCTTTGCCGTCAACACCGCAACAGCCCTCTCCGCCGATCTGCCTCAACTGCTCGCTTCGTTGCGCCGGACCATCTCCGCTCCGGCCGGCTTCGATTTTTCGTGGCTTCAGCCCCTCTGGAAGGTGCCGACGCCGCTGCTCGCGCCGACGGAAGATTCGGTCGGCTGGGGCGTGCCGGGGTTGGCTATCCTGCTCTCGGCGACAATCCTCGTCCTTCGGCGACCAAACGGCGCCAAGACCGCGACCTGGTTGGCCGCCGCGACCTTCGTCTGGGTCGCGGCCGCCCTCGCCGCGAGCCGCTGGGTCCCGGTTGACTCCGGTCTGCTGTTTCCGGCGCTGCTCTTGTCCGCCCCCGCGCTCGCGCTCGGGCTGGACGCCTTGCCGCGACCGTCGGCGCGGCTCGCGGTGGCGGGGGTGCTGGTGGGCACCGGGCTGTGGTCAGGCTACCTTTACCTCTGGCACAATGCCAACCAGCCGCTCGCCGCGCTCACGAAACCTGCTCTCGTCGCGCCGGCGACCGCCCAGATTCCCCCGCTGCTGGCGCTGCGCGTGGCGGAAGCCACCCGCATCAACTTCAGCTCCGACGGTGAGGACCCGCTGCTTTTTTTACTGATGCGCCGGCAGCAGCAACAGCGCTATGCGGCACGGGGACCGAGTGTGTCGGACGCCTACAATCTCATTTCCCGCTCGACGAGCGACAAGGAGCGGCCGCTGCGACAGCTCGCCGGGGGTCCGGCCTACGTGATGATCGCGTTTCCGGACAAACCCACCGCCGGAGTCGAATTTCTCGGGCGGGCGGGACCAGCCCAGCTGGCCCGCGATTATTTTGGCTTGGCCGGAGATGCCGCCGAAAAGCAGCCCATACCCGCCGACCGCACGCTCCTGGTGACGATCACTCAGGTCGCGCACGACGCTGCGACTCGCCGGCTTCTCGTCGATATGCGCGGACTCAATCCCCCGGACCATGCGCGCCTGGAGATCTGGGGCGTGCACGATGACGGAC
The DNA here is from genome assembly GCA_013821985.1 of Opitutus sp. GTDB lineage: Bacteria > Verrucomicrobiota > Verrucomicrobiia > Opitutales > Opitutaceae > Didemnitutus. The sequence goes on along the minus strand of PNJQ01000001.1, from coordinate 136,967 downwards.
AGCGACGGCTGCTGGCCACCTTCCGCGAGCAAGGCGAACAGGAAGTCGCCGCGTCCCGCGACCTGAAGTTTCTGCAATTCCAGATCGTCGGCCAAGAGGAGAACCGGCTTCTCGGGGAAGCGACCCTGGCCGACTATGTCGAATCGGTAGCCGAGGACACGACGCCGGCCGACCCGCGACGTCTCTTTTTGGCCGAACTGGTCAGCAACGCCGGCCCCGGTCCGCTGCAGGTCAGCTCCGGACTGACGGCGATCGAGGGCCCATTCCCGCAGTGGCAGCTGCCCCGCATCCGCTGGGCGCGTGCGGAGAATATCACGCTCATCGTTCTTCCGACGCCAACACTCGCCCGCCTGCGGCTCCGGCTCGACGTGCGGCTGCACATTCGCACCCAAGCGATCCTCTCCGTCGTGATCAACGGGGAGGAACAACGCCGCGTTCAATTCCACGACGCCGTGACGTGGCACAACATCGCGATCGAATTCGCCGCCCGGCCGGGCGAAAACATCATCGAACTCCGTGACGCTCCTCTGCTGCCCGAGGCGAACTGGGCGGACTACCTGGAGCGCTATCCGGACGTGAAGCGCAGTGCGGAAACGAGCGGACAGCCGCTGCGCGAGACCGCGTTGAACCACTACAAGTTCTCCGGCGAACGCGAGGGCCGGATCATGCACTTCGTCGAGGTGCCCCGGCCACCGCCGGATGCTTTCTTCTTCATGTTCCGACAGCTGCAGGTGGAAGGACTGCGCGAATGAAACCGGCCGCCACTCATGATCATCGCTACGCCTTTCCCGCCCTCGCGGTGCTCTCGCTCGGCCTCGCTTGGTTCTGGATGGCGCACATCTCCGCCACCGATCCGTGGTATCGGAACACGGACATGAACATCCACAACATGGCGGATGCCCTGAGCCTGAATTCGGGTTTCCCGCCCGGGGTGGTCGATCAACCCGCGGCTCCCACCAAATTTCTCCTCGCCCTCGACTACCGCATCCGCAACGCGCTCGGCGCACTGCCGAATTGGACCTTGAAACGCGTTGCACGGAGCCCGGAGCCGCTCCGGGAGATTGCCCAACTGGTGAAGGTGGGGCGGGTGCACAGCCAATGGCTCGTGATCGCCTCCATTCTGGTCGGAGCAGCCTTCATCGGCCGGGTTACGCGGCGTTTCGATCTGGCGTGTTTCACGGTCGTGCTGCTGTCCGGCAGCTCCGGGCTTATCTTTCACGGGCTGCTCGTCCGGCCCGAACTGCTGTGCGCCACCTTCGGCGGCCTGCTGGCCACCCATGCCTTGTGGTCCGCCACCGAAAGCCGGGGGAGCGCCGGTCGCTCGCTTTGGCTGGCGGTCGCTGGGATGTTTCTCGGCCTCGCGTTGATTTCCAAGTTGCCCGCGGTGCTCTACGTGGCGCTGGCGTTCGGCTGGTGTTGCTTCGCTTCCCTGCCTTTCCGCGAGGACCAAAGTGCGGAGAACCGTCCGTCGGGTGCGTGGGCAATCGGGATTTGCCTGACAGCGGCTATCGCGGCCTTGCTGCTCCTCCGCAGAATCAGTCCGATGGAAGACGTGCTGAATCCGGCGGCGACGATCCGGCTGCGCATCGCGGCGACGACGGTCGCGTTGGCACCGCTCGTCCTGCTCGCTGCCGTGCGGGGAAAATTCGCCCACTTTGCGGTCGGCCGGGTGATGGACTTCGCGCTCCTCCTCGCGGGCATGTTGCTCTGCTTCGTCGGCTGGTTCGGTTTGTTGCGCGCCGTGCTGCCCGCCGGAGCCGCCGAGAGTTACATCGCGAAAGTCCTCACCACGACCGTTTACCCGGAGCCGCTCCTGAGGCTCTTCACCGTGGCGGAAGAATCGCACCGCTGGCGCGAGATGGGCCGGTTTTTTCTGGAAACGCCCGTTCTCTTCCCGGTCACGACCGGGCTTGCCATCGCCATCGCAGGCCTACGCGCCATGCCGGCGCGCATTCGTTTGCTGACGGTGCTGCTCCTTTTGCAGGGCTTGGGCATGGTGTTCCTGCTGAGCAAGCGCCAGTTCCTCGAACAATACAGTGTCTTCGCCCAAATCCCGCTCCTGATGATCTGGGCGCTGGGCTTCTTCGCCTTGGAGTGCCGGGAAAACGACCGCCGCGGCCCACGCCCGAAGTGGCCGATGGCGCTCGCGGCGACCGGCGCGACGCTCCTCGTGATCACGCTCCCCGTCGCGCTGGTTCCCAAATACTCCCAATTCCAACCCGACGCCGAGGTGCCGGTCCGCGGTCTGACGATCACCTTTCTCTACGACCACGACGCGCATCCGCCGGCCTACTTGACGGCGATGAAACAACGCTATCCCACCCGCGAGGAATTCGCCGCCGAGCTCAACAAATTTCTCAGCGATCCGGCCAATCGCTACTAGCCAGTCATGTCCGCTGTCGTCCGCTCCGTCACGAGTCGTGTTTTCGCCGCTTTGCCGTTCCTGCTCTGCGTCACGGCCATCGTGACTTGTGTAGCGCTGATCGACCTCAAGGGTATCAGCACTGATGAAGGCATCCGGTTGGGCATTGTGAATGGCGGACGCCAATTTACGCCTGAAGCGACCAGTCCGGCGCCGACGTATCGTGACGTGCTGCAAACGGTGGCGCCTTATGCTTACCAGCCCGGTTATTATCTTTTCCTGAATACACTGATGCGCGCGGCGGAACGGCACGACCTGCTGTTCTTCCGTCTCGTCAACGTCGCGCTCTTGGCGCTGTGCCTGGGGGGCCTGCTCGGACTGACCCGCGCGTGGCCCACGTCTGCCCGCGCTTTCCTGATCGGGTTATTCGCGTTCAACGCCTACCTAATCATGCACGTTTTGCAGATCCGCGAATACATCGCGGCGGTCGCTCTTTATATCTGGGGCACGCGGCTCGTCCTGCACCTGGACGACCGCCACCTCGATCGCGAATGGCCGGACATTGCTGCGTTCCTCGGCTATGGCTTGATGTTAACTGCGGGCTTTTATCTGCAGACATGGACCGTGTTTCCTGCCGCGGCCCAGGGCATCTTCTTGGTCTCGCGCCGTCGTCCGCAGCAGGTCCGTTTTCTCGCCCATCTCGGACTCGCTTACCTGGTGGTTTTCACGCTTGTTTGGCCTTACCTGCAGTCGAACCTGCAGAAAGTGAACGTGGGACTGTGGGCTCCCGAGAAGGTTACTTTGCTCGGACAGCTGGCCAATGGCTTCAATCTCGTCTTGGCGGGCCAGCCGCGGAATCACAGCTGGTTCACCGACTGGCTGCCTTTCGGCTGGCTGGCGCTCACACTTTACGCGGCCTCCCTGCTGTGGCAAAAGCGCCGTGCGCTGCCGAGTGGATTCGTCCATGGCGTGGCGCGGCGCGCCTGGCTGCTGATCCTGTGCAGCGCCGTGCCTCTGGCGTTTCAAATCATCTACTTCTACCGAGTGGAGCCATTGTCCGTGTGGCCGCGTTATTTCATCATCCACTATTTCTTTCTCACCACCTTGATCGGCCTCGCTTTCCAAGCGCTGATGGCCGCTCGCATCCATCTCGTTCCTCGTCGAGAGAACGCGATCCTCGCTGCCAGCGGGACCCTTCTCGTGGTGTCAGCATTTTCCCAGGTCCACAGCTACCGCCGTGACCCCTATTTCGATACCAGCACAAATGCCGCGGTGAACTGGCCGGCCATCGCGACCGCAGTCGCGCAGACCGTGCAACCGACCGACGTGGTTTTCACCTACGATTTCGTGACTCGCGCCACTTTGACTGGAACGCACCCGCTTTCCAACCGCGTCGCAATCCTTCCGGACTTGGAAACGATCAGCCTCGAAGACTCGCTCCGGCTGCTCTACTTGGAGTCGTCGTCGGTGAAAGCTGAACGTCCCACATTGATCCAGCGGATGGCCGCGCGAGGGTTTCGCGAGGTGCAGGAGTGGTCCGTCACGGCTGGCGACGGCAGTGGGCCGCTGGAAGAATGGTGCATTTTGACTTTCTCGCGGCGCTGAGTGCCCCCAATAAGGTTCACGCGCCGATGTCCCTTCCCGCTTCCCCTCTCTCCCAGCCCCTCGATCAACATAATGTCGAGATCGGCCGCAACCGCCTCGCTTGGGATCGCAAGCCAATGCTTCGGGCCGCTTATCGCGAATTCTATCAGCGCATCGATGCGCGCATCGATCGTTCGCTTCCGGGACCGATCGTCGAACTTGGCTCGGGCATGGCCAAGATCAAGGAGGTCATCCCGGACTGCGTGACCACCGATCTGTTCGCCAATCCTTGGCTCGACCGTCAGGAGAACTGTTATGCGCTGTCGTTCCCCGACTGTTCCGTATCCCATTTGATCCTTTTCGACGTCTGGCATCATTTGCGTTATCCTGGCACCGCGTTGCGCGAGTTTCATCGGGTGCTCGCGCCTGGCGGGCGGTTGATCCTCTTCGAGCCGGCCGCCAGTTGGACGGGGCGTTTCATCTACAGCGTCTTTCATCACGAGCCGGTCGCGCTGGCCGATCCGATTACGTGGGAGGCGCCAGCCGGATTCACGGCGGCCGACGCCGACTATTATGCCGCCCAAGGCTCAGCCACCCGTCTCTTTTGGTGGGGCGAAGGGCACGCGCGGCTGGACGGCTGGCGAGTGCGCGAAATCGCGCCCATGGCTTCCTTCGACTACTTTGCTTCGGGCGGCTTTTCCGGTCCGCAGCTCGGCGGCTGGTTTCTCCACGGCCTGATGCGCGGTCTCGACAAGCTGACTTCTCCGTTTCCGCGGCTCTTCGCTGCGCGTCTGCTCGTCGTGCTCGAAAAAGAGCCCTCTCCGTGAACCCCGTGAATATTCTCGACGCCCACCTGGATCACACCCGCCGGTTCTTCGAGGCGGCACCCACGACGAGCAGCTGGGCTGCGCGCAGCTATCGCGCATTGCTGGCCCACTATTATAACCTCTCCATCCCACCGAACACCTCGGTGCTCGAAATCGGTTGCGGTGCGGGCGAGTTGCTGGCGCTGATCCGCGCCCGGCGCAAAGCCGGGATCGATCTGTCCGCCCATCAAATCGAGGCGGCCCGCGCCCGGGTGCCCGAAGCCGAATTTCACGTGCAGGCCGGTGCGAAGCTCGTTCTGTCGGGAAAATACGATTACATCATCGTTTCGGAAACCCTCAATTTCGCCGGCGACGCGCAGCAGCTGCTCGAACGGATCCACTCGGTCTGCCACGCCGACTCGCGGCTGGTGTTCAATTATTACTCCGCGCTGTGGCGCCCGGTCCTTCAGGCAGCGCGGTGGCTCGGGCTGCGCGGCCCGCAACCGCAAAGCAGTTGGATCAATACCGCGGACATTCGGAATTTTCTCTCGCTGGCGGGCTGGCAACTCCTGGCAATCCAGCCGCGCATCCTCGTGCCTGTCCAGGTGCCGCTGCTCGCTGCGCTCTGCAACCGGTGGATCGCTCCGCTCTCCACTTGGTTTTGCATCACCACATTCGGTGTCGCCCGCCGCGCTCCGATGGCCCCACCGGCCCGCACCGTTTCGGTCGTCATCCCGGCCCGCAATGAAGCGGGCAACATCGAGGCCGCGGTCCTGCGCACGCCCGAACTCGGCGCCGGCACCGAGATCATTTTCGTGGAAGGCAATTCGACCGACCACACGTGGGCGGAGATTCAGCGGGTGGCTGCCGCCCACCCCGAACGCCGGATTAAGATCATGCAGCAACCCGGCCGCGGCAAAGGCGATGCCGTGCGCACCGGCTTCGCCGCAGCCACCGGCGACATCCTCATGATCCTCGACGCCGACTTGACGATGCCGCCGGAAGAGCTGCCGAAATTCTACGAAGTTCTCGCGCGCGGGCAGGCGGATTTCGCCAACGGGTGCCGCCTCGTCTACCCGATGGACGAGGAAGCCATGCAATTCCTCAACCTCTGCGCCAACCGCGCCTTTGGCATCATCTTCACTTGGCTGCTCGGCCAACCGGTGAAGGACACGCTCTGCGGCACCAAGGTTTTGACCCGCGCCCACTATGAAGAGATCGCGGCCAACCGCGGCTACTTCGGTGACTTCGACCCTTTCGGCGATTTCGACCTGCTCTTCGGCGCCGCCAAACTCAACCTTCGCATTGTGGACGTGCCGATCCGCTACAAGGAGCGCACCTACGGCACAACCAACATCCAGCGTTGGAAACATGGCTGGCTCCTGCTGCGGATGGTGCTCTTCGCCGCTCGCAAACTGAAATTCGTCTAACCGAGCCGTGGCCGTCCAATCCTACATCGACCAACCGGCGGATTGGACACGCCCAACGCGGTGCGTCATCGTCCGCGGTTGGGCGTTCGCGGACGGCGACCGCCACGTCACAGGCGTGCGACTCCGCACGCGCGATCGCGCGCTGCACGGCGTCGTGGGTTTGCCGCGGCCGGATGTGCGACAGGCGCTCCCCACGGCGCCGGACGACAACTCTGGATTCGAGATTCGCGGCACGCTCCCCTCCGGCCGGCAGGATCTGTCGATTGAAGTCGAGTTGGCCGGCGGCTCGTGGCAGCAGATTTTTGCGCGCCAAGTGACCATCGCCCGACAGTGGGTTCCGCTCTGGCTCGGTGGCGGCGACTGGACCGAGTTGATGTTTTTCCAGATGCCGGCGCACATGGCTTATCCACCGCGGCCGGTGCGATTTGAAAAATTCCGCCGCCCCCTTGCCGGCCCACGTCGGCCGCGGCTCGCCATCGTCACGCCGTCCTTTCAACAAGCCCGCTACCTCGAGGCGACCATGCGCGGCGTGCTCGAACAGGAGACAGCCGTCGATTACGTCGTGCAGGACGGCGGTTCGCGCGACGGCAGCGTCGCCATCATCGAGCGGCTCGCGGCCGAATTTTCGCCGGCAAAAATGCCCGCTGACCGACCGCGCGTCACGGCGTGGACATCGGCAAAGGACGCCGGGCAAGCCGACGCGATCGCCCGCGGCTTCGCTCAAACCAGCGGCGAGCCGGACGATGTGATGGGCTGGATCAACTCCGACGATTTTCATCTCCCTGGTGCGCTGCAGTTCGTCGCCGATTATTTCGCGCGCCACCCGGATGTGGATGTAGTCTATGGCCACCGCATCGTCGTGGACGAAGCCTCGCAGGAAGTTGCCCGCTGGTTTTTGCCCCGGCACGACGCCGAGGTGGTGCGGCTGAACGATTTCGTGCCGCAGGAAACATTGTTCTGGCGACGACGAATCTGGGACCGTATCGGTGGCATCGACCCTACATTCCACTTCGCGGTGGATTGGGATCTGCTGCTGCGCTTCCAGGCCGCGGGCGCACGCATCGTGCGGGTCCCGTATTTTCTCGCGTGCTTCCGTTCGCACGCCGCCCAGAAAACTTCCGCGATCATGCACAGCACCGGACAGAGCGAGATCACGCGACTGCGCGAGCGGACCCACGGCAGGACCTTCCCCGCACAGGAGATCGAAGGCCACCCACTTCTCCTCCGCTATCTACGGCGCAGCGCATTCCTCGAATTCGCCTGGAACCTCGGCCTGCGCCTTGACTGAGCCCGCTCACTCAACGATTCGACCGCCTCCGCGTCCATGGTTCCTGCCACGGGAAAGTTGATTTTGCGCCGCAAGGCGTGCTGAATGCTCGGCCATGCAGCTTTCGGTCGTCGTGCCGGTTTTCAACGAGGAGCGTAATGTCCCCGAATTTCTTCGGCGACTGGCTCCGCTGTTGCAGCCGATCACGCCCGACTACGAAATTATCTTCGCCGTCGATCCGTGCACGGATCGCACCGAGGACGTGATCCTCGAACACCGTGCGCGCGACCCGCGGATCAAGCTCCTCCGATTCTCGCGCCGCTTCGGCCAGCCGATGGCCACGCTGGCGGGCATGGCGTATTCGCGCGGTGAGGCTGTGATCGTGATGGACGTCGATCTCCAGGACCCGCCGGAACTCATCACGGAGATGATCGCAAAATGGCGCGAGGGCTATGAAGTCGTGCTGCCCCAGCGCCGGCAGCGCACCGGCGAGCCCTGGCTCAAACGCGTGGTGTCCGCCGTCGGCTACCGCGTGATCAATCGCATGGCCGAGGTGCAAATCCCGCCGAACACGGGCGATTTTCGCCTGATGACGCGCCGCGTGGTGGACGAGGTTGTGCGCCTGAAGGAAACCCACGGCTTTCTCCGCGGCATGGTGGCGGTGGTCGGTTTTCGCCAGTGCATCATTCCGTTCGATCGGCCGCCGCGTTTTCAAGGCCACACGAATTACAACCGCTTCCTCGGTTCGCTGCGCATCGGCTTCAACGGCATTTTTTGTTTCAGCACCTACGCGCTCCAGCTGAGCACGCTGTTCGGCTTCGCGATCGCGGGCGGCTCGCTGCTCCTCGCCACGATCTATCTTTTCTACAAGGTCATGGGCTGGACTATTCTGTGGGGCAACCCGACCACCATCATCCTCATCTCCTTCCTTGGCGGCATCCAGCTCATCAGCGTCGGCATCCTCGGCGAATACATCGGACGCATCTACGAGGAAGTCCGCGGCCGCCCGCGCTACATCGTCGAGCGCTCGGCCGGCTTCGAGCCCCGCGCCTGACCATGGCCGTTGCAAAGTGGCCCAAGATCCTGCCGCCGCTCACGCCCGAGCAACAGGCGCGCAATCACGAGTTCATGCGTCTCTGGCACGAGGAACTCGGCGGGCGCTCGCGCTACGGTGCGGTTGAGAAGTTCAACCACCTGTTTCCCATCCGCCACTCCCACCCGGGGTTTCGCACCACGCTCGAGATCGGCGCGGGACTCGGTGCACATCTCGACTACGAACGACTGACGCCAGAGCAGGAAGCAAATTACTACTGCAACGAATACCGCGAGAACATGGCCGCGGCGATCCGCACACGCTTCCCGCGCGTGCAAACGGTCGTAGCCGACTGCCAGCAGCGGATGGATTTCCCCGAGGGGCACTTCGATCGCATCCTCGCCATCCACGTGCTGGAGCACCTGCCCGACCTTCCGGCCTGCCTGCGCGAACTCCACCGCCTGTTGAACAAGGAACGTGGCCAGTTGTTGATCGTGGTGCCGACCGAAGGCAGTCCGGCCTACGGGCTGGCGCGGCGACTGTCCGCCCAGCGCCTGTGGTATCGCCACTTCACCGCGCCCTACAAGGAATTCTACCGTCGCGAGCACATCAATCTCGTGCCGGAGATCCTTGCGGAGCTCGCCCCGCTCTTCGCGATCGAGACGTGCCGCCACTTCCCGCTGTTGGTCCCCTTCCATTTCTGCAACCTGTGCATCGGCTACTCGCTCCGCCCGCGCCCGTCCGCGGCGGCCGGCTAAATCCATGAATCACGCTTTCGTCACCGGCGCCGCCGGCTTCATCGGCTCCCACCTCGTTGACCGCCTGCTGGCCGACGGCGTCGCCGTCACCGGCTGGGACAACCTCGCTACCGGCCAGTTGCGTTTTCTGGCGGAGGCACAAAAAAATCCCCGCTTCCAACTACTGCGCGGCGACAACCTCGATCTTCCGGCCCTGACCGCCGGAATGCGCGACACGGACTTCGTATTCCACCTTGCGGCCAACGCCGACATCAAGGACGGCTGGTCGCACCCGCGCCGCGACCTCGAGCAAAACACCATCGCCACCTTCAACGTCCTCGAAGCGATGCGCGCGAACGGCGTGCGGCGCATGGCGTTTTCCTCGACTGGCTCCGTCTATGGCGAGGCGCTCGTCACGCCGGACCGACCCACGCCGGAGACCGATGCATTTCCAGTCCAGACCTCGCTCTACGCCGCGTCCAAGACCGCCGGCGAGGGCTTGATTTCTGCCTACGCGGAGGGCGGGCAGCTCGATGAGGCCTACGTATTCCGCTTCGTGTCGATCCTCGGCGAACGCTACACGCACGGCCACGTCTTTGATTTCTATCACCAGTTGCGCCAGCATCCGGATTACCTGCGCGTCCTGGGCAACGGTCGCCAGCGCAAGAGCTACCTCTACGTGCAGGACTGTCTCGATGGGATCCTGCACGTCGCGCGCGCTCACACGGCACGCGAGGCCCGGCACCGCACGCAGGTTTACAACCTCGGCACGCCCGAATATGTGGAGGTCAATCAAAGCATCGCTCACCTTTGCGCCGAACTCGGGGTCACGCCTCGTCTCGACTACACCGGCGGTGACCGCGGTTGGATCGGCGACAACCCCTTCATTTTTCTCGATACGCAAAAAATCCAAGCCACCGGCTGGCGCCCGAAGCTCACCATCGCACAAGGCGTCGTGCGCACCGTGCGCTGGCTGCGCGATAATCCCTGGGTCTATGCCGCGCGCGGCGTGAACTCATGAGCGCGAGCGTGCCAGCTTCCGCCACCCGCTGGATGTGGGTTCTCGCCGTCACGTTGATGGTCGCTGAGTTCCTGCTCTTCGACCGGATGACATCTCGGCACCACGCCTCGGTCTATCCGCGTTGGAACGATCAGATCCAATACCTCTCCGAAGCCTACACCGCTTACGAGCGCGCACAGAGCGAGGGCTTCTTCTCCAGCGCAAAGACCGCGCTGACCAAGACCGCGCTGCAGGGCACGCTGCACGATGTGGCGGCGCTGGTCGTGTTCACCGTGACCGGCTCGCCGTCGCGCAGCGCCGCCTTGAGTCTGAACATGCTCGTGTTTCTCGTCTGGCAAGCCGCGCTGCTCTTCACGGTTCATCGACTCACTGGTTCGCGGGTGCTCGGCTGGATGGCGTTCGGCCTCGTGTTGTGTGTGGCGTGGCCCTGGTCGGGCGAAGCGGGCTCCGCCGTGGATTTCCGCCTCGACCACGCGGCCATGTGCCTGATGGGCGTCGCCGCCTGCTGCGCCGCCCTGAGCGACGGATTTCGCCACCGCGGCTGGTCGGTGGCGTTCGGAGTTGCAGTCGCCATAACGCTGCTCGAACGGTTCCTCACCGGGGCGTATTTTGCAGCGATCTTTGTGACGTTCGCGATCTGGGCCGCCACCGGCCGTGAGCGCTGGCGCCGCCTCGGCCATCTGGTCTTGGCCGGTGCGATCGCGACGGCGGTGGCGTTGCCGGCCTTTTGGCACAGTCGCGAGGCGATCTACAATTATTACTGGGTAGGCCACGTCAGTGGTGCGGAGAGCACGGCGCGGTTCCGCGGACTCGATCTTTGGAATTCGGTGCAGTTCATCTTCGCCAATCTTGGACGCATGCACCTCGGGGCGCAGTTCGGTTGGGCCGTGGCCGTGCTCACGGCGATGGTGGCGGTCCTCTGGGTGTGGGGACCGCGGCGGGAGTCCGCCCACTCCCGGCGCGCTTGGATGTTCAGCGCGTTGATTTTTTCGCTGCTGCCCGCCGCCGTGCTGACCCTGCACCGGCAGAAATCGGAATACGTGCTCGGCGTTCTCGTCGGCGGCATCGTCCTGCTCGTGCCGGCGTTGTGGGCGTGCGCGTGGGACCGCATCGCCTTCGAAAACGCGGCTCCGCTCCGACGCCGTCTTGCGCTGGCGCCGGCGATGCTCGCCCTCGGGATCGGGGGATGGTTTTACGTGAACCGGCAGATCCACCCCGTCCAAGCCGACCTCGCGAGTGTTCGGAAAATCAACGAGGTGGCCGACCGGATCTTCGAGTCCGCCCGACGGAACCAGATAAAGAATCCCTACATCGCCATCGACCAGGTGGTCGACTATTTCGACGCCCAGATCCTGCAGGTCATCTGCTACGAACGAAAAAAAATATGGGTGCCGTTCGTGATCCAATTGCCGAACAGCATTCTCGAAGACACCGACGAAGTTATGCTCTATCGTCTGAAGCTCTGCCATTTTGTCGTCCTCACCGACCAGATGGACGGCCCTGGCCACTGGCCTTACGACAAACAAATGCGCCGCCTCTACCCGCAGCTCAAGGCGTGGTGCGAAGCCAACTTGGAGCGCGTGGAAACATTTCGCGTGTTTGGCCGCCAGCTCTCGCTCTACCAGCGTAACGCTCCCTGATTCCCCATGAAAGTCGCCGTGCTCGGCCTCTGGCATCTCGGATCTGTCACCGCGGCGTGCACCGCTCGCCATCACGATGTGATCGGCCTCGATTTTGACGCAGCGACCGTCGCGGGACTGGAAACGGCGCGCGCGCCGTTACGTGAGCCCGGTCTCGACGAACTCCTCGCGCAAGGCATCAAGCGCGGCGCCCTGCGCTTCGCCATCGATCCGGCCGCGATCGCCGCCGCCGACCTATTGTGGGTGTGCTACGACACTCCGGTCAACGCCGACGACCAGTCTGAGTCCGAGTGGGTGCTCGAGCGCATTGCGCGCGCAATACCTGCACTGGCGCCGAACACACCGGTGCTCGTTTCGTCGCAACTCCCGGTCGGATCGTGCGCGCGCCTGGCCGCACGATTTCCGCACCACCCGATCGCGTGTTCACCCGAGAACCTGCGGCTCGGCAAGGCCATCGACGCATTCGAGCATCCGGCCCGGATCATCGTGGGCGCCCCTGTCATCGCTCGCGGCGTGCTCGAACAGCTGTTTGCCCCGCTCGGCGCGCCCCTCTTTTGGATGCGACCGGAATCCGCCGAGATGGTGAAGCACGCCCTGAATTCCTTCCTCGCGCTGTCCATTGCGTTCGTGAACGAGATTGCCGCACTGTCCGAAACTGTCGGTGCCGACGCCCGTGAAGTCGCGGATGGGTTGAAGAGCGAGCCCCGCATCGGCGCCCGCGCCTACCTTAATCCCGGCGGGCCGTTCGCCGGCGGCACGCTGGCGCGCGACGTGGTCACCCTCACCGGCCTAGGTGCACAACAGAAGGTGCCCCTGGCACTGATTCCCGCGATCAAGGAGAGCAACGACCGTCACCGGGGCTGGGTCGCCCGCAAACTCGCCCCCGTGCTGGCCGGCATCGCTCATCCGACGGTCGCCGTGCTCGGTCTCGCCTACACGCCGGGCACGAGCACATTGCGGCGCAGTTCAGCGGTAGAACTTTGTCGCACGCTCGCAGCGGGCGGCGTGACCGTCCGCGCCTTCGATCCGCTAATTCGCGCGACCGATGGCGACCATCACGATCTTGCGCTCTTCGGAAATCCCGCCGACGCGGTGCACGGCGCACACGCTGTCGTCATTTGCACGGAGTGGCCGGAGTTTCGCAACTATGACTGGCCTGTCCTCCTTGCCGCCATGAGCCGGCCGGTCGTCATCGACGCGAATCGCCACGTCGAAAAAGTCGTGGCTGGCCACCCGGGCCTTCTCTACCTCACCGTCGGTCGTCCATGAAACTTCCCGGCCTCACCACACTCGTCACCGGCGGCAGCCAAGGCCTCGGCCGTCATATCGTCGAAGCCTTTCTCGCCGAAGGCGCGCACGTCGTCTTTTGTGCGCGCACGAGCGAGGACGTCGAGCGCACCCGAGCCGAACTGCAACCGCGATTAAACCCCGACCAGAAACTCGTCGGTGTCACCGCCGATGTCGCCGAGCCGACGAGTGTCGCCGCGCTGTTCGCGCGGACCGCAGAGGTCGGGCCGTTGCATACCGTCGTGAACAACGCCGGGGTTTATGGGCCGATTGGCCCGACCGAGACGGTGGATTTGGCGGAGTGGACGCGCGCGTGGCAAATTAACGTCACGGGCGTATTGCTCGTGTGCCAACACGCCTTGCGAGGCATGAAGCCGCGCCGCTCGGGGCGCATCATCAACATTTCCGGTGGCGGGGCAACCAACCCCATGCCTCGACTCGCAACTTATGCGGCCACGAAGGCGGCCCTTGTCCGCCTGACCGAGACGCTCGCCGAGGAATACCGCGAGGATTGCATCTGGGTGAACGCTGTTGCGCCTGGCGCGCTGCGCACCCGCATGACGCAACAGGTTCTGGCGGCCGGTCCCCAGCGAGCGGGCGCAGAATTTTTCGCGAAAAATAAAAAATGGTCGGAGGAAGGCGCCGTGGATCCGAGGCTCGGGGCGGCACTCTGCGTCCACCTCGCCAGCTCGGAGGGCGAGGGCATCACGGGCAAATTGATCAGCGCCCAGTGGGATCCCTGGCGGAATTTCGCGCAGCTGCGCGCCGAACTCGCGGGCGACGTTTACACGTTGCGCCGGATCGTCCCGGAAGACCGCGGTCGCAAGTTCTCCGTTTAGCCCATGCCAGACGCGCCCCCTGCACCCTTGCGCTACGCGATCGCCGGTTGCGGTGTCATCGGCAAAAAGCGCGCGGCCGCCCTGCGACCCGGACAGCTGCGCTACGCCTGCGATGTCGATGTCGCGCGCGCCCAGACGCTCGCAGCCAGCGCGCCAGATTGCCTTTGCATCGCGGACTGGTCCCCTGCGCTCGCCGATCCAACCGTCGATGCGTGCATCGTTGCAACGATCAACGGCGCTCTCGCTCCGCTGACGCTCGCCGCGGTGGAAGCCGGTAAACATGTGTTGGTGGAAAAGCCCGGCGCGCTGAATGCCGGACAACTTCGCACAATCGCCGCCGCCGCGGCCCGCACGGGCGCCAAGGTTCGCATCGGCTACAATCACCGCTTCCATCCGGCGTTGCAGCAGGCCCGCGAACTGGTCGCGCAAGGCGCGCTCGGCCCGCTGATGTTTCTGCGCGGACGTTATGGCCACGGCGGGCGCAAGGGCTATGATCGTGAATGGCGCGCCGATCCCCGACTCTCGGGTGGGGGCGAACTCATCGATCAAGGCGTCCACCTGATCGATCTCGCCGGATGGTTTCTCGGCGAATTCGCGCGCGTGGAGGGTCACGCCACTACGTCCTATTGGGACATGCCGGTTGACGACAACGCGTTCCTCTCGTTGCGCACCGGGCAGGGACAGACCGCGTGGCTGCACGTCAGTTGCACCGAGTGGAAAAATCTCTTCTCCCTCGAGATTTATGGCCGCGACGCGAAGATCGCGATCGATGGTCTGGGCGGCAGCTATGGATTGGAGCGATGCACCTTCTACAAGATGCTGCCGCAAATGGGGCCGCCCGAGACGAAGGTTTGGGAATACCCCGCCACCGACGACTCGTGGCGGCGCGAGCTCGCGGCCTTCGAGGACGACCTCCGTCTCGACCGCGCGCCCACCCCTGGCTTGACCGAAGCCACCCGCACGCTCGAGATCGTGGAATCGATCTACCGGCAGAGCGGCTATCCGGTGAACACGGCCTCCCTCCACCAACTCGCCCCATGATCATCACGCGTTCGCCCTTGCGCATTTCCCTTGGTGGTGGCGGCACCGACCTCCCGTCGTATTATCGGGAGCACGGCGGTTTTCTCGTCGCCGGTGCGCTCGACAAATATGTTTACCTGACACTGCACCGGACATTCGTGCCGGACCTGATCGTCAAATATTCGAAACTCGAGCGCGTCGCGCACGCCAGTCAGCTCGAGCACCCGATCGTGCGCGAAGCGTTCGCGCTGCTCGGTCTGGATGGGCGCAGCCTCGAGTTGACGTCCATGGCGGACATTCCCGGCGGCACCGGTCTCGGTTCATCGGGCAGCTTCACCACGGCGCTGCTGAAGGTCCTGCATACGGCGAAAAAAAATCTCATCTCGCCCGCCGAATTGGCCGAGGAGGCCTGTCACATCGAGATCGACAAACTCGGCGAACCGGTGGGCAAGCAGGACCAATACATCGCGGCCGTCGGTGGTATCACGGCATTCACGTTCCATCGTGACGGAAGGGTCGAATACCGGCCGTGCAAAATTTCCGAGGAATCGCTGTTCAATCTGGAGGATAATCTCCTGCTTTTCTTCACCGGTTATTCGCGCTCGGCTTCGGCAATTTTGAAGGACCAGAACGACAAATCGAAGGAGAACAACCCGGTGATGCTCGACAATCTCCACTTCACGAAGGAACTCGGCTACCGCTCGCTCGAATCGCTTGAAAACGGCAATTTGGAAGAATTCGCCCGCCTGATGGATGTCCACTGGCAGCGCAAAAAGGCGCGCAGTTCCGGCATGACCAACGACCGCATCAACGAATGGTATAATCATGCTATGGCCAACGGAGCGCTCGGAGGAAAACTCATCGGAGCCGGCGGCGGCGGTTTTCTGATGTTCTACGCGCCGGAGAAGACGCGACTGCGTCACGCCATGCGGGAAAAGGGTCTGCCCGAAGTGCGGTTCCGGTTCGATTTCGAAGGCACCAAAGTCGTCGCCCAGAATTAACCGGCGCCGCACGTCCTGCGCAGCGCGCCCACCACCCGTGAAACCTACCGCTCCGCTGCCTGTCGCGCTGCTTGCCGGCGGCAAGGCCACCCGCTTGGGCGCAATCACCCGGACAATACCGAAACTGCTCGTGGAGGTCGCGGGCGAGCCGTTTTTCAATCACCAACTCCGCCTCCTTCGAAGCGCCGGCCTTAGGCGCCTCGTGCTCTGCGTCGGTCACCTCGGCGAACAAATCGTCGCGCGCTATGGAGACGGGGCCGGCTGGGGCGTGGAAATCGAATACTCTTTCGACGGCGAAAAACCCCTCGGCACAGGCGGAGCCCTGATCCGCGCGCTGCCGAAACTGGGCGACGCCTTCTACGTGCTGTATGGCGATTCCTACCTGCCGATCGACTATGCGGCCGTCGGGCAGGCGTTTATTGCCGCGGGGCAGCCGGCTCTGATGACGGTTTACGAAAACCGCGGAGCCTTCGACGCAAGTAACGTGTGGTTCGAAGACGGCCAGATACGTCTCTACTCGAAGTCCGAGAAACAACCCCGCATGCACCACATCGACTACGGTTTGAGTGTGATGCGCGCCGCAGCGTTTGCGGGATATCCGCGCGAGACGTCCGTGGATCTCGCCACCGTGCAAGCGGAGCTCAGTCGGCGTGGCCAGCTCTCGGGACACGAAATCCGCGAGCGTTTCTACGAGATTGGTTCGGTCGCCGGTCTGGCTGAATTGGATCGTCATCTCCGCCGCGCGCCGGGGGCCGGTGCGAGTTGAGGCTTTTTCCGCTTTTCTCCGGCGAACGAATTCCCGATTGGTCTTACCCATGTCCTACGCTGCCCAGCACCTGCGCGAAACGGCCGAGATCGTTGCGCGCCTCAATCCGACCGACTGCGAGGCTTGCGTCGCCGAACTCCGCGCCACGCGCGACCGGGGCGGACGCCTCTTCATCCTTGGAGTCGGCGGCAGCGCGGCCAACGCGTCGCACGCCGTGAACGATTTCCGCAAGATCGCCGGGCTCGAGACCTACGCGCCCACCGACAACGTCTCCGAACTCACCGCGCGCACGAACGATGAAGGCTGGGCCACGGTATTCGTGGAGTGGTTGCGCACCTCGCGCCTGAACGCGAAGGACTGCGTGCTGGTCTTCTCCGTCGGCGGCGGCAATCTTGAGCAAAACGTCTCGCCGAACCTCGTCACCGCTCTGCAATTCGCACAGCACACCGGCGCGCGCATTGTCGGCATCCTCGGCAAGGACGGCGGCTACACCGCCAAGGTCGCCCACGCCTGCGTCATCGTCCCGGTGGTCAACGCCGCCACCATCACGCCGCACTCCGAGGCGTTCCAAGCCGTCGTCTGGCACCTTTTCGTCTCGCACCCGGATCTCAAGATCGCGCAGACAAAGTGGGAGTCGGTCGCCGCGACGAAGCTCTGACCCGCGCGGACGTGGCCGATATCCTTCTTCGCCCGGCCGTCTTTCTCGACCGTGACGGCACGTTGAACGCCCCCGTCGTGCGCGCAGGAAAACCGTATCCACCCGCCACGCTCGACGAATTTCATCTGTTGCCCGGCGTCGCCGCGGCGTGCCAGCGGCTGCACGCTGCCGGCTTCGCGCTCGTCGTCGCCACCAACCAGCCCGACGTCGGCCGCGGCACCACTCCCGCCGCGCTCGTCGAGGCCATGCACGTCCGCCTGCGCGCGCTCATCCCAGAGATCGAACGGATCGAAGTTTGCATCGCACCCGGCCAGGGCGGCGCCCATCCGGAGGACCCGCGCCGCAAACCCGCGCCCGGCATGCTCCTCGACGCCGCCACCGCCCTCGGCCTGGATCTCAGCCGTTCGTGGATGGTCGGCGATCGGTGGCGCGATATCGATTGCGGTCATCGCGCCGGCGTCCGGACCGTCTTCCTTGATCTCGGATACGACGAATCTCTGCGCGCCCGTCCTCATTTCACCGCCCCTGATCTTGCTCGCGCGACCGAGATCATTCTGGCCCATTCCTGAATTCCACCATGCCCGGACTTAACGACCTCAAGATCCAGATCTATGCCGATGGCGCCGACAAGGCCGGCATCCTCGACCTCTACGCCAAGCCCTACATCAAGGGCCTCACGACAAATCCCACGCTGATGAAAAAGGCGGGGATTACCGACTACGAGGCCTTTGCGCGCGATATCCTGCAGGTCGTCACCGCCAAGCCAATCTCGCTCGAGGTGTTCGCCGACGAATTCCCCGAGATGAAACGCCAGGCACTTCAAATCGCGAGCTGGGGCCGCAACGTCTATGTAAAAATCCCCATCACGAACACGCGCGCGGAACCGTCCACGGCACTGATTCGCGAACTCGCGGCGGAAGGCGTGCAGCTTAACATCACGGCAATCCTCACGCTGGAACAGGTCCGCGCCGTCGCCGCGGTGCTGAATCCGCGCGTGCCGTCAGTCGTTTCGGTCTTCGCCGGGCGCATCGCCGACACCGGCGTCGATCCTATGCCAATCATGCGTGCCAGCCGCGAGCTGCTCACCCATCAGCCCAAGGCGGAGCTGCTTTGGGCCAGCGTGCGCGAGGTGTTGAATATCGTGCAAGCCGAGCAATGCGGCTGCGGCATCGTCACCGTCACTCACGACGTGCTCGCCAAGGCGGCCAAACTGCTCGGCATGGACCTGACCGCGCTGTCGCTCGACACGGTGAAGATGTTCGCGAACGACGCTGCCAGCGCGAGCTACCGGCTGTGACGCCAGGCGCCCGCGGACAATTGGCTTCCCTTCACCGGCGCTCGCGCGTTGAGTTGCCGCGACGATGACGCCCGCCTCCCCGGAGCCCACCGAGCTGCAGAACCGCCTGCGCCAGCAGCTGATTCTTGCTCAGGTGCGTATCATGGAATTGGAGGACGCGCGCGAAATGCTGGCTCCGCGTTTGCTCGAGCTCGAGCGCCTGTTGCAGTCCGCCCAACAACTCGCTGACGAAAAATTGGAAGAGGCGAAGCACCTCGGGGAGGTCACGGCCGCGACGCAGGCCCACGCCGCGGCGGTGCAACAGCAGCTCGACGCCGCTTTAATCCAGTTTCGGGAACAATCCGCCCAACTCGCGCGCACGTTAGAAAATGCGGCCGAGTGCGAAGCCGAGTCCATGACGCTGCGCGGGCAACTTGAAGCGGAACGTGCTCGGACGTCCGCCCTCGCCGGCGAGCTCGCCCGGTTGCAGGCGACCCGGTCCTGGCGGTGGACCGCTTGGTTGCGCCGCCTCGGCTCGAGCGACGCATGAAGGCGGCGGCACTGGTTGGTGAAGTAGAATCCCCCCGCCCGTTGCGGGCCCCCGACGGCCGCGCCACCGTCACCGGGTGGTGCTTCCGACGCGGCAGTCCTGAGCTGCCTCCGCTCCGCGTCGCGATCGGCCGCCACACCTGGCTCATCACGGCACGGCACCCACGGGATGATGTCGGCGATCTGTTTCCGGCCGAGCCGGCCGCGCGGATCAGCGGCTTCTCCCAAGCGATAGAATGGCCGAGCGGCGTGCATCTCGTCCGATTCGAGGCAGAAATCGCGGCCGGACACTGGGAAACTTTCAAGCTGCTGTCCCTAGCCGCCGATGCCGCGCCCTTCACGGCGGTGCTCGACGAACCGATCAGCGCCGGCACCCTGCGTGACCGGGTGAAAGTCGGCGGCTGGGCTCTCGATCGATTGCAGACGGTGGAAAAACTCACGCTGCGCTACGGACACCGCGAAATCGATTGTCAGCTCGGCTTACCGCGCCGCGATGTGCCCGCGGCCTTCCCCGCGGTGCCGCATGCGGCCAACGCGGGCTTTCGCAGTGCAGACTTTCTCGTGGCCGGACACGGCCCGGTGCGTGTGCGGGCTCAACTCGCCGATGGAAGCCTGCACGTCGCACGGACCAACGTCACGTTCAGCATCGCGACCGACGAGAACCACACGGCTGACCTCGACCTCACCGTTCCACGCACTGGCCTGCCGGGCCACGCGGCGCTCACGCCTCGCCGTCTCCCTACGCCCGCCGCGCACGCGCTGAACGTTCTCTTCGTGCTGCCAGGGAGTTTTGCGGCCAACAATGCCCTGCACGCCGCGGGCCTGGCCAATGAGCTCTCCGCCCGCGGGCACCGCTGCGCGATCGCCGTCACACACGATGTCGCGACCATCGCCCATCACGCCGCGCCGCGCTTCGCCGCGCTGAGCCACGCAGAGGCCCCCAGCTACCGCTTCGCCGACGCTCGCGGGGCCGACATCGTCCACGCCTGGACCACCCGCGAGTCCGTGCGCCGTGCCACCGAGGAAATTCGGCGGACGCACGCTTGTCGCGTCGTCATCCATCTGGAGGATAACGAGCGCGAAATTCTCGCACTTTCTCTCGGCCAAAACTTCGATCAACTCAACGCTCTGAGCGACGTGGAACTCGATGCGCTCGTGCCCGCCGAGCTGTCACATCCGCACCGCAGCCGCGACTTTCTCGCCTCCGCGGACGGCGTAACATTGATCACCCCGCGCCTTCGCGAATTCACCCCCGTCGCGGCGCGTTGCCACACGCTCTGGCCCGCGGCGGACGACCGCTACTTCTTTCCTCGGGCGCTGCCCGAGGAATTTCGTCGCGCGCTCGGAATCCCATCTCACACCACGGTGATCTTTTATCACGGCAACGTGCACGCCGCCAACGCCGCCGAGGTTCGTGAGCTTTACGCTGCCGTGACCCGCCTCAACGAGGACGGCGTGCCGGTCACGCTGATCCGCACCGGACTCGACACTGTGGATTTCCTCGGTGCGCACGCGTCCCGCGCGCACGAGCACGTTCTCGAACTGGGCCAAATCCTGCATCACCGCCACCTGCCGCCGCTCATGGCCCTCGCGGACATCTTCGTGCAGCCCGGCGGACGGGACGCCTTCAATGACTATCGATTCCCATCGAAGCTGCCGGAATTTTTTTCGATCGGAAGGCCGGTGGTGCTCCCCCGCACCAACCTCGGTGAAAAAATCCGGCACGGCGTCGACGCCTACGTGCTCGAACAGGCCGACGCCGCGGGCATCGCCCGCGCGGTGCGGGAGCTGCGCGCGCAGCCCGCGTTGGCTGCGCGGCTGGCCGAAGGCGCCGTGCGCTTTGCCGCGGCGAATTTTAGTTGGGCGCGCAGCGCAGAGGCGCTTGCCAAATTCTACCAGTCCCTGCCAGCGTCCGCGGCATGAGCGTCCAGCCGCAACGCGTATTCGTGACCGGCGGGCGAGGCCGTCTGGCTTCGCTCATCGCCGAGCATTTTCGCGCGCCGGCCCACGAGCTCGCAATGTTTTCGCGCACGGCTTCGCCCGGCTTTCGCTCCCATCTGGAACTCCTGCAGTCCTCCGCTGTCGCCGATTGCACGACCGTGCTGCACCTCGCGTGGAGCACCCTTCCAGCTTCGTCCGAAGCGCATCCGGGCAGCGAAGCGCGCTATGACCTGCCCCTGCTGGCCGGCCTGCTCGATTCCATCGCGCGGATCGCTGTCTCACCCCGCCCACATCTGGTATTTTTTTCGACCGGAGGAGCCGTTTATGGTGACGCCCCGGCGCGCCCCAATCGGGAGGACGATCCTTGTTCACCTGTCGGGCGCTACGGGCAGGCCAAATTGGCGGCAGAAAAAATGATCGTCGCCTGCGCTGACCGCGAAGGGCTGCCATACACCATCCTGCGCATTTCGAATCCCTATGGCTACCCGGTCGCGAAAAATCGTCCGCAGGGGTTGATCGCGCACGCGTTGCGTTGCGCCGTGGAAGGCCAGTCCCTGACGATTTGGGGCGACGGCTCGGCCCGGAAGGATTTCCTCTATTACGAAGATTTCCTTTCCGCCCTCGAGGTCGTGGTCTCGCGCCGCGTTACCGGGACCTACAATCTCGCGGCGGGAGAATCGCACACCGTAAACGAAGTCATCGAACTGGTCCAAACCGCCACCGGCAAGCGCATCGACTTGAGTCATTCACCGGCGCCGAGTTGGGATGTCCAGGATTCACGTCTGGACAATTCCCGCTTAATCGCGGCCACCGGTTGGCGTCCGCAAGTATTGTTGTCTGACGGCATCCGTCGAGCCGCCGCCCGCTACGCACCCAGCATGAGCCCATGAGTGAACCCGTGCAAATCCGCCAGCCCAGCCCGCGAGTTCTGATCGCGCTGTTTGTTTTAATTCTCGTCGGGGTGCTGTTCACCGTTACGCAGCGGTGGAACGCCTCGATCCTCGATCGCTACGAATCGCGGCAGGTCCAGACGGCGCTCAGCGTCTATTGGATCAAGCAAAGCGGATTTCGGATGGATTACCTGACCCCACTATTCGGACCGCCGTGGTCGGTGCCGATGGAGTTTCCCACTTACCAATGGATCGTCGCCGCGCTCTCGAATCTCACGGGCCTGCACCTTGAACAGACGGGAAGGCTTGTCAGCCTCCTGTTCTTTTGGGCGATGCTTCCGGCCGCGTATGATCTGCTCGGTCGTGCCGGCCTGTCGCCCTCACGCCGGCTGTTGGCACTGGCCTTTGTTCTCTCCTCGCCGATTTACCTCTTCTACACGCGCGCGATGATGATCGAGACAACGGCGCTTTGCTTTTCGGTTTGGTTTCTCTGCCTCTTCTGCCGCGGATTGGAACCGGAAAACTGGCGTGCCCTTTCCGGCGCCGCCGCCTGTGCCGTGTTGGCCGGCCTCACGAAAGTAACGACCTTCGCGGTCTATTGCGTCCCCGCCGCGGTGATCGCCGTGGTGGCTGCGTGGCGGGCCGCGCGGGCCGGATTGCCGCTGCCTGCTGCACTTGTTGCTGCACGCCGTCGCCTGGCAGTTGCGGCGGTGCCGATGGGATTGGGTCTCGCCGCCGCCCTTTGGTGGACCGCGCACAGCGACGCCATCAAGCTCCAGAATCCGTTTACGACTTTTCTCACTTCGACGGAGCTGCGTCAGTGGAACTTCGGGACTGCTGCGCTGCGGATGGAAGCGAATTTCTGGAAAACAATTCAGGACAACGTCACGCGCAACGTTCTCAGTGAGGGCGCGCTGGCCGTTGCGCTTTGCCTCGCCGCGTTCGCCACACCGCTGGCGCGTCGCCTCGCGTTGCTCGGCGGCTTAAGCTTCTTCGCGGGCCCGCTCGTGTTCGCCAATCTTTATCACGTCCACGACTATTATTACACCGCGAACGCACTGTTGCTGGTTGGCGCGGGCGGACTGCTCATCGCGTCAGCCTGGGACAATCCACGCCTGACCCGCACCGCGCGTTGGACGGTGTTGGGGGCAGCGATGGTCTTTCAATACAACGCGTTCGATCGAGGTCTGCATTATCACTACTGGAAGGAAGCGCCCGCGGCTCCGGAACTCGCGTCTGCCATCCGCCAGATCACCCCTCCGGACGGAGTGCTCATCATCTCTGGCATCGATTGGGATCCGCTGATCGCGTATTATTCGGAGCGCCGTGCCTTCATGATTCCGCATGACCGCGACGATGAACTCGGGATGTTTGAGGAGGTGCTAGGTCGCATTCCTTCGGAACAGATCGCCGGGATGGTTCTGGTCGGTGATGCACGCAAGAACCGCAATCTCGTGCGTGCCCGCATCAGCCGGCTGGGGCTCGCACCCCAGCCGATCGCATCGAGCGATGACGCCGACCTGTATCTGCCAGCGCGTGCCGTGGCCGGGGCCAGCCTGAAGGCGAACGCCCGACTGACGAATCAAGCGCGCACGCGCATCTCGTTCGGGGTCGCCGCTGCTCCGACCATTCCAAATGCCAAGGAACAGGATCTTGCGGGCATGGATTTGTCGATGTGTTCACCCGCGCCGTTGCGCGCACGCAGTCGCTACAGCGTCGGCGTGATCGATGTGTCCGGCGAGAAGGCCCTGGGAGCCCACGCCCCATCGGAGATTTTTTTCCGCCCGCCCCCCGCCGCGACGCGCTTCATCGCGGTCGTCGGCCTGACGCCTATCTCCTACGGAAAGCCTCCGCCGGAAGGCTCCGATGGCGTGATCGTGCAGGTTTTCCTGCAACAGCCCGACGGCATCCGGCGGCCCCTGCTGCGCCGCACACTAAACCCGAGTTTCATCAAAGCGGACCGCGGCCCGCAACAAATCGAATTCGACAACGGCGAACCGTTTGCAGGCGACCTCGTGTTCTCGATCGACCCCGGCCGCGAAGGCAATGCCACCTACGATCAGTCTTACTGGGGCAAAATCGAGATTCGCTGAGACGCTGGGCGTCCGCCCGCCTCAGTCGATGGTCAGCGGTCCTCGCAACCAAATCCAGTCGCGTGTGTCGCGACCCTGCGGGCCGGGGCCGACGACAAGTTCAATCTCAGCGTCTTCAGCGATTTCAAAAATGAAATGGACCGACCGCGCGCCGCGATCGCCAGGTTCGTTGACCGGATCGATGAACTGCCGGCTGAGTTCGCGCTGGCCGCCGTCAGCTGATTGGGCAAGCAGGATCAACTCGACGCCGTCGGTGCGGTCCGCCGATGTCTGGGCGTAGGCATCGGGAGTGAACCAAACCTGTGTCCGTAGGTGCCTCCGTCCGGCGCTCACGGCGAAGACGAAGCGGGTCACCGGATGCGCATTGAAAGAATACTCACCCGCCATCACCTGCCGGGCCGGCTCAAAACTGCTGAAAAAACGAACCGGCTGAGGCTGCATCGATGCAAAGAGCATGCGCTGCGCCGGGGGCAGCCCCGCGACGGCGGACCAGCGGCCTGCCAACGGCTTTGCGACTGGCGCAGCGCCCGGCGCCCATGCAAGTCCCGGCAGCTCGTCTTGGAGCATCGTGCGAATAATCTCGGACTCCTGCTCCTGTCGGACGAAAACCACGGTTTCGTTCCACTGAAGCAACGGTCGCGGGGATAAGCCGCGCGCAGCGAGCCGATCCCCAAGAATGGATCGTTCGCGCCAGCTCTTGCCGGTGACCAACCAAGCTCCGATTCGCTCCGCGGCCAATTGCGTTAGGGCGATATCGACGCGCGCGGGATCATCCTCGACATCCGCGCGCAGCATGAGCGCGCGGCGCTGGGCAAAGTAGGGCGTCATGGAATTCCAATCCTCGCCGACAATGACGATCACATCGTTGACCGCCGTCAGTTTCCTGAGGGCACTCGTGAGGGCGTTGCCCCCGGCGGAAATTCCCTGCTGTATCGGCCAATAGTGCTGACGGTAGCGAACCATCTGCCCGGCCACGCACCCAACGACCAAAAGCACGGCGAGCCAGCGCCAACGCGGCGATTCAGCGAGACCGATCAGAGCGAGCGCGAGAGCGAGCATCGCCAACACGGCATTCGCCACATAGTAGTAATCGTGGTAGGCATACAGCAACGGGAAGACCACCAACGCTGCGGTAAAGACCACGAGACAGAGCCCCACCGCACCGGCACGACGCCATTGTCCGAGCCACAGAACGGGCACGATCAACCATACGAGCGGAAAAAAAGTCAGCTCGTCGCGCACAATTCGCCATTTCATGGCCCAAATCTCCGGGGAAAACCGCAGCTCGCTCGTCCCGAAGTTGAAATCCCGCATATGTTGGGAGCCGAGAAAATCGGCCACCGGATTCAGCGCCTTGATCCGGTCCGCCTCGCCGACCCACCAAATCGCGGCCAGCAACGGCAATACCGCCGCGCCCCCCATCCAAGCCACCTCGCTCCACCACCGCTGGCCGGCACGAGCCAGCCAAAGCCGGCGCGACGACCAAAGCGCCAGCGGCAGCAGGTAGAGCAGCAACGTCGTCACTTTCACCAAGGCGGCACCACTCCCGGCCACCACGGCGACACCGAGCCAACCAACGCTGCGTCCGATCACCGCACGTTCGAACGCGACCCAGAACCACACCGCAAACATCAGCGCCATTGTCTCGATCAAAAAAGCACGGGCGTAAAAGACGTAGAACGGACAGCTCGCCACCAAGGCCAACGCGAGCCAACGGTGAGCGGTTTTCACCTGCCAGCGGCGCAGCAAAAGAAAAATGCCCGGCAATGTCAGGTAAAAGCACGCCACGCTAACCAAGCGCCCGGCCCTGGTCAGCTCCATTCCGGTCAACCGCGATGCTCCGACCACCGTCCATTGATAGAGCGGGAATTCCATCGGGATGGACCACGGTTTCCCCAAGACCGGCGTGGGATAGGCGAGGGAAAAATTATCCTCGAGATCGATGAAGTAGGCCGAAAGTGCGGTCTGTGCCTGACGATACTCCACTCCCGGCAAGTTCTTGCTTTCCCAACCGACCGACGCCCCCCAGCTGTGAAACGCCACCGCCACGACGAAGACGAGCACCGCCGCGACCGCTTCAACGCGGCCGGCTTGGGCGAAGACCGCAGGAATACGCATCACCCGACTTGAAGCCACCGCACGCCTTCTGCCAATCGCGAACGTTCGCTGTTCGGACGAATGGAACAAGCTTTACTCAACCTTGGGGCCTCGGGCTAAATCTTGTTCTTGGCTACCGAACGTCCTCAACTTCGTTTTCACATCGACAGCCCCCGAACCTGGCGGCCGGAGGTTGCCGGCATTGAAGTCACGGGCTGGATTCTTGCCGGCGATCACGCCGGCGGCGTGCTCGACATTCGCGCACGCGTCGATCGAAGGGCGTTCTTGGGAATCTACGGGCTGGACCGTCCGGATACTCAGGCTGCCTTCGGTGGAAGCATCGCGGCCCGGCGCACCGGCTTCATCCAACGCGCACAGGTCTGGCGTGGCGCGCGCGAACTCGCCCTCGATTTCCACGACGGCACCGGTTGGCACGAGTTTTTTCGGACCGCCCTCGACACCTCGGCCCTGCCAGCCTCCGCGACAAAACCGCCGAAAATCCTCCGAGCGGCCGTCGTTTACCAAACCCTCGCGCACCTTTATCGATACCATCATCGCGCCGGGTGGAGGGATTTGTGTCGGGCGACGGACGCCGTGCTGCACGACGTCCTCACCGCGAACAGCGATGTGTCCATCGGCGACCGTTTCCTCGGCTTCATCGAGAATCCGGGCTATTGGATCAACGTAGGCTACGACAAATTTCGCATCACCGGCTGGATCTTTGGCATTGGAAGGGAGATCAAGCAGCTCAGCGCCACCACGGGGGTGCTCACGGAGAACCGCCTCGTCTTTCCGAAAGATCGCCCCGATGTCGCCCGTCATCGCGCCGATCACGCCAACGCGCTCAAGTCCGGTTACTACGGCCTCGTTGACATTCGCGGGGAAACCCCCTCCCCGGTAAACCTGAAAATCTTTGCCGAGACCGACAGCGGCACGCGCGAACTCGCGTTCGCCCGCCGCATGTATCTCGTCCGTCGCGACGAACATGCAGGCCCTATTCCGGTGTTCAAGCCGTGGCTGTTCTACAAAGTTGTCGCAGCCTTCCTGCGCGGTGCCGTATTGGACCGCTACGAGTTCGACTCCTGGAGGGAATCGCGCGCCGAGATCGCACGCTTGCAGGCGCATCTCGCCCAGACACTCAGCCGCGGCGAAGTGCCGAAAATTTCTGCGGCTGCCGTTCGTCGCCGCGATCAGGATCCTTACACCCGCTGGTGCTGGCACAATCGCCTCACCCCGCGCCTGCGCACCGTGCTGCAACATGACGCCGACGCCCTCCTCCGCACCGGCGGCCCGCTCATCAGCGTCGTTGTTCCCGCTTACAACACGCCGGAAAAATACCTCCGCGAGTTGCTCGACTGCCTCCTGCAGCAGATTTATCCGCGCTGGGAACTTTGCATCGCCGACGATGCTTCGCCGCAACCGCACGTCCGCCGCATCCTGGAAGAAGCCGCGAAGACCGAAAGTCGCATTAAGCCCGTCTTTCGGGCCGACAACGGCCATATTGCCCGCGCCACCAATTCCGCTCTCGAAGTCGCGACCGGCGAATTCGTCGCGCTGCTTGACCACGACGACCTGCTGCCGCACGACGCGTTGTTCCACGTCGCCCAAACGATCGCCCGCCATCCGACCGCGGGCTATCTCTACACTGACGAAGATAAAATTGACGACACCGGCCGCCGCTTCGATCCGCAGTTCAAAGGCGCGTGGTCGCCCGAGATGGCGATCACGCACAACTACACGCATCACTTGACCGTCATTCGCCGCAGCATTGTGGAGCGTGCCGGTCGCCTCCGCCCGGAGTTTAACGGGGCGCAGGACATCGATCTGTTTCTGCGCTGCTGGGAATTGCTGGACGAACGCGACGTCGTGCACGTGCCCTTCATCGGTTATCATTGGAGGGCGCACGCGGAGAGCACCGCGACGCGCGGCGACCAAAAGGGCTACCTCTTTGCGGCGGCGCGCAACGGCATTGCGGAAGC
The DNA here is from genome assembly GCA_013821985.1 of Opitutus sp. GTDB lineage: Bacteria > Verrucomicrobiota > Verrucomicrobiia > Opitutales > Opitutaceae > Didemnitutus. The sequence goes on along the minus strand of PNJQ01000001.1, from coordinate 108,691 downwards.
CCTCACGCGGAGAAAACACCGTGCCGAGCCGATCCTCCCGGAATTTGCGAAAAACTACGCGCTCTGCCTTCACCAATTGAGGTGGGACCCCGCCCTGCTCGCTGCGAACCCCGTCACGATCGTCATCCCATCGAAGAACCACGCCGAACTCCTCGCGAAGTGCCTTGACTCTCTCGCACGCACCACGCCGCGCGAGCACGTGAAGGTCATCGTCGTCGATGACGATTCAGACGATCCCTCCGCGCTTGAATATCTTGCCGCCGTGCCGGGACGAGCCGACCTCCGCGTCGAAGTATTGCGCGCGCCGGCCACCGGCGAAGGTTTCAACTACTCGCGCCTCGTGAATCTCGGCACGGCTCGCGCCGGGACGCCACTCGTCTTGCATCTCAACAATGACGTCGAGGCGCTCGCGCCCGGCTGGCTGGAGGACATGGCTGGCTGGCTTTCAATTGGCGGCGTGGGCGTGGTCGGTGCAAAGCTCCTCTATCCGGACGGGACAATCAACCACGCGGGCATCAGCTTCAGCCGCGACGACCATCTCGCGCATGTGCTCTTCGAACGCGAGCCCGCGGAGGACCTTGGTTACCTGTTTCTACCGCACGCGGCGCGCAACGTCGCCGCCGTCACTGGCGCGTGCCTGCTCACCCGCACCGATCTCTACCGGCAACTCGGCGGGTTCGATCAGGAGAAGTTCCGCGTCGCCTACAACGACGTCGATTATTGCCTCCGCGCCGCCGCCGCCGGCCAGCGCTGCGTTTACACGCCACAAGCAGTCCTCCGTCACGTCGGCAGCGCCTCGCGCGGGCATGCCTACGCCGAACGTGAGCACGTCGCCTACCTCGAACGTCACGGCGGCTACCGCGACCCGTATCATAGCGAAACGCTGCAGTTCCCGCCAAAAAATCTTCCGCTCAATCCGTATCACCAACGCTACGCGCAGACGCCGCGCCCATTCCACGCGCTCGTCGTCACGCACAACCTGAACTACGAAGGTGCACCGATTTTCCTCTTCGAGCTCACGCGGTTTCTCGCCGAACAACCGGGCGTGGGCCTGACCGTCGTTTCGCCACAGGACGGACCGCTGCGCGGTCGCTTCGAACAAGCGGGCCTGAAGGTTGAGATCTGGGAGGTCGCGAGTGTCGAAAAGACGAAAACCCCCGATGAATTTGCGTCGGCAATGAAGGTGTTTGCGCGTTCGAGGATCATCGGTGAAGCGGATGTGGTGATCGCGAATACGATGCTCTGCTATTGGGCAATCCATCTGGCGAACCATCTCGGAAAACCTTCGGCCCTCTACATTCATGAAAGTAACGCGGTGAAGCGCTTCTTCGCCCCGATTCTGCCCCCGCACATGCATCCCGTGGTCGAGGATGCTTTCCGCCTCGCCACGCGCGTCGTGTTCACCGCCGCGGCCACGCGGACGATCCACGAGGAACTCAACGCCGACGACAACTTCCGCACATTGCGCAGCTGGGTGGACTTCGAGCGCATCGAGCAGTTCAAATCTGCTCACGACCGCGCCGCGCTCCGCCGGAAACATGGGCTCGACCCGGAAGCGATCATCGCGGTAAACATCGGCTCCGTCTGCGAGCGCAAGGGCCAGCACATTTACATCCGCGGCATCGACCTTCTGAACAGGGAACTCCCCGGAAAATTCCCTGCCGCCAAAGTCCAGTGGGCGATCGTGGGCGCGCGCGATGGCCTCTATATGGAGACGTTGCGCGAGGACATTGCGCTGATGGATCTGCACGACATAAAGATTTTCCCGGAGACCGGCGACATCTACGATTTCTACTGTCTCGCCGACATCCTCGTCTGCACGAGTTTCGAGGAAAGCTTCCCGCGCGTGCTGCTCGAAGCCATGGTATTCGGTGCGCGCATCGTCAGCACTGACGTCAACGGCATCCCTGAAATGCTGACGAACAACGATGAAGCCTACCTCGTTCCCGCCGGTGATCCGTTCAAGCTCGCCGCCGCGCTGAAGCGCGCGATCGCCGATCACCTCGCGGGCAACTCGAAGATGGTCTCGATGGCGCACGCCCGCGCCGCCCGCAACTATCACCACGCCCGCGCGCTGCCTCCGCACCTCGAAATGGTGCGCGAAGCGTGGTTGGGGTAACTGCGATGCACGAGACCGGCTTTAGTTTTTCGCATTTGGACAGTCCGGCGTGCGGCGCATCGATCCCGCCTGGCTGGCACCTGCTGCGCGGCTGGGTGTGGCCGAAACCTGGCGGACAGTTTGTCGATGTGCGTGCCCGGCTGGAGGGGCGGGTCTTCCACGGGGTGCACGGCTGGCCACGCGCCGATCTTGCCGCCCATTTTTGCACCCGCCGACGCGTCGCACTTGCGGAATTTCGAGTCGCGGTCGAATTCCCGGCCAGCGCATCGACGGTCGTCCTGGAGGCACTGGATCTCACCGGCCAGTGGATCGCTTTTCAAACGGCCACATTCTCTGTCGCCGGAGCGCGGAACGATTCAATCCCCGCCCCGGATCCGCGGGCGCTGCGCTGGCATGATTTCGGTCGCAGTCTCAATCTCCTGCTCCGCCTGCGGAGCGTGCATCCGGAAGACTCATGGGTAAAACTTGCCACCCAACTCGCCTGCGACCTACCCCGTGTGCAAGACCGACTCTACCCCCCGGACCCATTCGTCGGTCATGCGGACGAACCAGCGATCGTCAACAGCAGCCGCTTCGGTCTGCTGCCCGTCGTGGGGTATCTGTTCCACAAGACCTCCCCGATTGCACGCCTGTGGGCCAGCGCGGACCTCCAGGCGCTGCAGCCGCTCAGGCTTGGCAGAGCCACGGCAAACCTGATTCCTCATTTTCCGGATTTTCCCGCAGCGGGGTCGTCCGGCTACGAAGGATTTGTCGATGTGCCCAGCCAGCTCCCCAACCCCGTCGCGGTGCGTCTTTACGCGGAAATGCCCGATCACTCCCTGCATTTGGTCCAGGTGCGCACTGTGCACCGCCACGATGCAGAACTCGACAAGCTGCCCTGCACCTTCCCCGCCGAGGACTTCAACGCGGCCCTGCTTGCGCTCCGCAGCGCGCTCCGGGTGCGCGGATATGCCGTCGTCGAAGATGATGCGTGGAAAGGCACGATTGAAGAACTCCGGCTCACCGCGGTGCGGGCGGCGACGAGCACCACGATGCGACCGGCGGCCGCCATCGCCCGTGCACCCACGCTGCAGCGAGCCACGTTCGTGAGCCACAATCTAAACCTCGAAGGTGCTCCGCTCTTCCTGCTCGATTTGGCGCGCGCCTACGCCAGCAAAGGGATCGCGCTCGCGGTGGTCAGCGCGGCTGACGGTGTTCTCCGCGCCCGATTTGCCGACTTGGGAGCCGAGGTGAAAATCGTAGATCCTGCGGCGGTATTGGCCGCGCGCGACAGTGCGGAGGTGAAGTCGGCGCTCTCCTCACTGGCACTGCAACTGCCGTTCAGCGATACGGATCTCGTCGTCACGAACACGTTCACGACGTTCTGGGCCGTGCCGGCGGCGCGCGCCGCAGGAAAGCCCATTCTTTCCTATGTGCACGAGAGCACCACCCCCGCGGCATTTTACGGACGCAGTGTTTCTCCCGCCGTTATCGCTTTGGCTGACGAGGCGCTCGGCTGGGCCGACACTGTCACGTTCACGAGTGACGCGACGCGATGCTATCACGCGCGACCGGGATGTCCCATCAACGCAGTGATCACGCCAGGCTGGGTGGACATCGAGTGGATCGATCGCTGGCGCGTCGCGCATCCGCGCGCACAACTGCGCGCCCAGCTCGGCGTCGCGCCCGAAGAACTCCTCGTCACGAACATCGGCACCATTTGCGACCGCAAGGGCCAGCTTGGCTTTGCCCGCGCAGTCGAACTGTTCGCCCGTCGGCAACCGATGCTCGCGGCTCGCACGAGGTTCATCCTTCTTGGGGGACGTGACGCGTTCTTCGATCATTTTCTGCGCGACGTGCTCGCCGACCTCGGGGCGCCACAACTCGTGGTCCACGCGGAGACCCCCGAATTTCACGCCTACTACGCGGCGGCCGATCTCACCGTTTGCTCAAGCTACGAGGAGTCGTCACCGCGCGTCGTGCTCGAGGCGATGGCTTGCAGCACGCCCCTACTCGCTTCCGACATTGCCGGCATTCGCGAAATTGCGCGAAACGGACTCGAGGCGACCCTGATTCCCGCTGGCCACACGACGGCATGGGCCGACGCACTCGCGCGAATGCTGGGGTCTCCAGCCGCTGGTCGCGAGCAGGCGCAACGAGCCCGCGCGCGCGCCGAATCTCACTTCGACGCCCGGCTCGTTCTGCCACGCCATGTCGCACTTGCTGAAGCGGTGGCGACGGGGAAAGGCTCGCCATGACGGAGCGTGGCGACTGGCAGTTCGATCTCGAAGTTCACCCGGCAGGATGGACATTTCCGGCCGGTCATTCCTGGGTGGCGGGCTGGCTGTGGTCGCCCCACGGCCGGACGGCGACGGATGTTCGGGGCTGGATCAACTCGCGCGCCTTTCTTGCGATTCACGGCTTGCCGAAACCCGCCCTTGAAGCGCAGTTGTTTGGACGCGCCGGGCCTCCATATCTGGGCTTCTCGCTCCTGCTCGCGCCGCAGCCCGACGCCCGGATCTTCCGCCTCGAGGTGCGTGACGAGTCCGGTGTATGGCACGAGATTTTCCGGACTGAAATCTCTGCCGCTCCCGACGCGACGGCCGTGCTTACCACGCCACCTTCGGTTGCCACCGTGATCGGCAGTCAGATCGACGGCGTGCTGCGGCGGCACGTCGCTGAACCGGCCGCACCGTGGGAAACGTTGGCTGATGACGGCGTGTCGGCGGCCCTCGCCGAGCCGCTGAATTCCCTTCCAAATCCGCCATTCTACGGCGCCCTCGAGGAGCCGCGCGGCGCGGGTTGGGTGCGTTACGGCCGTATTTCCGTCACGGGCTGGCTCGCCCATCGGGACCAACGCATTACGCGAATCACGGCCATGATCGATCCGCAACTTGAAGTGTCGCTGCTTCACGGCCTGAAGCGCAACGACGTAGGAGCCCATTTTGCCAACCTGCCTGGCCGCGATGCGGCAGCCTTTCTTGGTCTGGTTGACCTGCCTGCCGTTGCCCGCCCTCCCGCGCTGCTCAAGGTTTTTGCGGAACTGGAAAATGGCGAAAAGCACTTGGCGTTCGCTCAGCGGTTCGTGCCCCGCGTGATCGCCGGCCGTGAGCCACGCCTGCCGTTTTTATCGCGCGTCACATTCGCTCGCGCCGCGTGGGCCTTGTGGCGCTCGGCGCGGCGACATCGGCTTCCCGCATCGACCGTGGCGGCGGTGCGCGAAGCCCTGAAACTCGCCTGGACAACCTACGCCGCCAACGCACCTGCGCGGGTCGGCGCTCGGCCCGAAGCCGCAGTCGCGACGGTGGAGCCCTCCCGCTCGGGTCCACTCCGCGTGCTCGTGGTCACTCACAACCTCAACTACGAAGGCGCACCTTGGTTCATTTTTGAACTCGCCCGCTACCTCTCCTCAATTCCGGGAGCCACGGTGCGAATCGTTTCACCACAGGAAGGCCCCCTGCGGGCAGCTTTCGCAAAGGAGGGGCTGCCGGTGGAGATTATCGACGTCCGGTCTGCGCTGGGTGCGCCCTCCGAGGAAGAATTCGAGCGGCAACTCGTCACCGCCACGCGGGCGCTCCCGTGGGACCAAACCGACCTCGTGATCGGCAACACGATGGTCGCTTTCTGGGCCGTCCTGGCGGCGCACCGCGCCGGCAAGCCCGCGCTGCTTTACGTGCACGAGAGTTCGACGGTGCGGAAGTTTTTCGCGCCGACGTTGCCTGCCGCCCTGCTTTCCATGGTCGAGAAGGCATTCGTTCAAGCCCGGCACGTGGTCTTTACGGCCGCGGCGACGCAGACCGCGCACGCGGGAGTCGAACGCACCGGCCGCGGCGTGTTGCTGCCGAGTTGGATCGACGTGGCGCGAGTGGACGAATTTGTCGCCACGTCCGATAGCGCGACGCTGCGCCGAAAACACGGGCTGGAGCCCGACGCTGTGCTGCTGGTGAACATCGGTTCGCTCTGCGAGCGCAAGGGACAGCATGTGTTCATCCAGGCTGCCGACTTGCTGAAGGACGAACTGCGCGTCACCTATCCCGGTCGGAAGATCCGCTTCCTCATCGTCGGCGCGCGCCCCGGCGTTTATCTGGAAATGCTGCGCGAGGAAGTCGCCCGCCTCGGACTGGCGGAGCAGGTATTGTTCGAACCGGAAACGGGCGAGATTTTCGATTTCTACCGACTCGCCGATATTTTTGTGTGCACCAGTTTTGAGGAATCCTTCCCGCGCGTCCTGCTCGAATCGGCGGCGTTCCGCCTGCCAATCGTTTCAACCAACGTTGACGGCATCGCAGAGATGCTCGGCGAGGAGGAAGCCTGGCTCACCCCACCGGGCGACCGCTACCGGCTGGCCGAAGCTCTGAAGGCCGCCCTTGCTGCGCATTTTAGCGGCGACCGCTCGCGGCCGGAGCGGGCGCGGGCCACCGTCCTGCGGAAGTATCACCAGGACGCGTCACTCCCGCTCCATCTCGCGCTCGCCCGCTCGTCGATCGCAGCCAAATGAGCCGGCGGCATGCGTCGGGCGCCCGCGGACTTGCGCTCCCCGCCGCCCGCCGCCTTCATGGTTGGGAAACGTGAACGAAAACGACGCCTATCTCTTCGACATTGAGCAGCCGGCGCGCTGGACCTTTGACGGCGAGCCCGTGTGGATCTCCGGCTGGTTTCTTTCGAAGCGCGCGGCGAAGTTCTCCGACATTCGCGCGGTCATCGACGGCGTGCCTCACCTCGGCATCCTCGGCATGCCTCGCCCGGAAGTTGAGCAGCAACATCGCGGGAGGGTCGGACTGCCGCACGCGGGTTTTTTACTGCGGGTGCAACCACCGCGGCGTGCACGCGAACTACGAATCGAGCTGCTCGATGCGGGCCACCGTTGGGTCGAAATCTGGCGCACCCCGATCAAGGTCAAGCAGGGCCCAGCCGCACGGGGGGAATATGTGCCGGCCTTGGTGCCAGAGCACCTGCACCGCCTGCTTCAGACGCGTCGCGCCAGCCCCGCAGCAAACATCGACGCGCTCGCCCACGCGCTTGTGCGCGAAAGCTCGGCGATCCCGCTGAACACGCTGCCCAACCCGCCGTTTTTCGGCGCGCTGGAGCGCCCCGAATTCATTGGTGGCACCCAATATGGCAAGGTGCGCGCCGAGGGCTGGATCATCCATCTGGAGCAGCGGATTGTGCGCCTGATCGCCAGCACGCGACCCGACATCGAAAACGAATTGCTCTACGGCGACCGTCCGCGCCCCGAAGCGGCACAACTGTTTCCGCAGCACCCCCACGCGGCGCACTCGCAGTTTTTCGGGATGCTCGACATCGACGAGACCGCGCCAGGCCCGGTGAATCTCCGAATGTTTGCGGAACTTGAGGACGGCACGCGACACCTTGTCTTCGCGCGGCGATTCCACCCGCGTTCTGCCTTTGTCTGGGAGCGTCCGCTGCCGGAGTTTTCCCGGAGCGAGTTCGTCCGCTGCGCACTGGCCTTACGCCGCGCGACTCGCCGCCTCGGCGTATCGATCGACGGGACGGTCGCGGAACAATGGGCCGCCGTGCGTTCCGCTTGGGCGCTCTATCGCCGCACCGCGCCGGAGGAGGCTGCGGCAGCGGAACGTCAGCCGGATGAATACGAGACCTGGCGCCGCACCAACGGGATTTCACCGCGCCTGTCAAAAATTCTGCTCGCCAAGGCTGAGCGGCTGAAATTTCGCGGTCCCACGTTCTGCGTCCTCGTTGATACGCAGGATTGCGATCCGGCGAAAGTTGCCCGCCTCGCCGCGTCCCTCACCGCGCAGATCTATCCAAATTGGAAGGCTCGGTTCGTGGGACCGGTGGCACTCACCAGTGGCGAACGGCGCTGCGCGCATCATCACGCATCCGGAATAGACGTGGTGGCTTCGCTCAACGCGGCGGCAGAACAATCCGATGCCACTTGGATCATGCTCCTACCGGGTGATGCGCGGCTGTCGCACGACGCCTTGCTCGAGATTGCCGAGCGGATTGCCGAGGAGCCGCACCTCGAGCTTGTTTACACGGATGAGGACCGGATGGATGACACCGGACAGCGTTCGTCGCCCGATTTCAAACCCGACTGGAGTCCAGCCTTGGCTCTTTCGGGCCTGTTCCCCGGGCTACTCGCCCTGATCCGTCGGGAAAAATTTGTTTCGCTCGGCGGATTGAGACCTGCGTTCGATGCGGTGAGTTGGTATGACCTGTTGCTGCGGTTGGGCGACGACTTGCCGGGCAGTCGGGTCGCTCACGTGCCACTGGTCTGCTATCATGCTTCCGCATCGATGCCGCGCGAACTGGAGCTTTCCCATCGAGCCTACGAGCAGGGGCGGGCGGCGTTGGCCGAAACAATGCGCCGGCGCGGTTGGGCGGCGGCGCCTTTCCTGCCGGAAGCCGGACACTTCCGTCGCACGCGTTTTCACCAGTTGCGCTGGGACGCCGACGGACTGGCCAAGTCTCCCGTCACGATCGTCATCCCCACGCGCGACCGCCTGCATTTACTCCAGGAATGCATCGAGCAACTCGAGGAGACCGTGGACTGGCGATACGTGAAGCTCGTAATCGTTGACGATCACTCGCGCGATGTGGACGCACGGCGTTACCTTGAGCGCATCCAGGAGCGGAGCGACCTGCGTTGCCGCGTGGTGCGGCTCGACGATCCGCACGCGCCTTTTAACTATTCGCGGCTCGTCAATGCGGCACTGCCCTACATCGATACGCCGCTCGTCCTGCATCTGAATAACGACGTCAACGCCCTCGAGCCCGGGTGGCTCGAGGAAATGGTTGGATGGTTTGCCCAACCGGACATCGGTGTAGTTGGCGCCAAGCTCGTTTATCCGGACCGGTCGCTTAATCACACGGGCATCGTGATCGGACCGCACGGCGGACTGGCCGACACGCCGTGGGCGAAACAGAACGAGGGCGATGTCGCTCTGGCTTGGCATGCGGCCGCCCGTGAGGTTTCAGCCGTGACCGGCGCTTGCCTGTTGACGCGCACCGCGCTGTATCGCGAATTGAACGGGTTTGATGAAGGCGATTTCGCCGTCGCCTATAACGATGTGGATTATTGCCTGCAGGTGCGCGCCGCGGGAAAACGCGTGCTCTACACACCGCAGGCGAAACTCATGCATTGGGGCAGCGCCACGCGGGGGGTGACTTTCGACGACGCCGAGCACATCGCGTGGCTGCGCCGCTATCGGGGATACAGCGACCCATTCTTCAGCCGGCACTGGCGGCTCGAAAAAAGCGCGGTGCGCTGTCGGCCGGAGAGTGGATCCCGCGCGGCCCGTGCGCCGGCCCTGCGGGTGCTTCTCGTCACACATAATCTCAACCTCGAAGGCGCGCCGCTTTTCCTCCTCGAATACGCCGCCCACCTCGCGCGCCAACCAGGGTTCCGCGTGGCTGTGCTCGCCAGCCAGAATGGGCCGCTCCGCGAATCGTTTCTTGCGCTAGGCGCCACGGTGCAGGTGGAGGGCACCCAAGCGCTCTTCGCGGCAGCGGATGAAACTGCATTCCAACAGAATCTTCGAGAACTCGGGCAACGCATCGACTGGACCGCCGTCGATTTAGTGGTCGGCAATACGTTGCTGAGTTTCTGGAGCGTGTTGCTCGCCCGGGAAGCCGGACGGGCATCGCTGCTCTACATCCACGAAAGCGCGTCGGTCTTCCGGCAATTCGAACCTCGGCTGGCACTCGCGTTGCACCGCCACGTTCACGACGCACTCCGAAGCGCTACGCGAGCGCTTTTCCTGTGCCGCGCCACGCGGGACTATTATGCGGATGACGACCGGGGCAACTTCCGCGAGGTGCCGAGCTGGATTGATGCGGACGCGATTGAGAAATACCGGGAACAAAACCCACGCACGGAAGTGCGGCGTCGGCTCGGGCTGCGCGAGGATGAGACGGTGATCGCGAATATCGGGACCGTCTGTGAGCGGAAGGGACAACACGACTTCATCCGAGCAATCGAGCAGTTCAATCGCGGGCAGCACCCGGGCCACCCGGTGCGTTTCCTGCTGGTGGGAGCGAGGGAAGGTATTTACCTCGATCTCCTCCGGCGCGACCTGGCCCGGTTGCAATTGACCAATGTCAGCCTGGTCGCGGAAACCCGTGAGGTCTTCGACTATTTTGCCGCCTCGGACCTGTTCGTCTGCACCAGTTACGAAGAATCTTTTCCCCGGGTGGTGATGGAAGCGATGGCTTTTCGCGTTCCGATTGTCTCTACGGATGTGCACGGCATTAGCGAACTCATCGGACAGCGTCAGGATGGCTACCTTTTCCCTCCGGGCGACGCGGAAGCTCTCTCCCGCCTGATGCTCACGTGCCTTGCCAAGGAGCGGAGCGGAAAATCATTAGCGCCGACGGCCTATTCAAAAATCCGTCGCTTCCACGATGCGCGGGAAATTCTTCCTCGCCACGTGAACCTCGCGCGCGAGGCATGGCTCGCGCATCCCGAGAAATGAAGGCCACTGTTCGGGCGCAAATTTCGATTGCGAAGCCCAGGCTCGGCCGGAAGGTTTTGGGCAAATTCTACTAACATGTGCGGACGGAACTCTACTCGAACCAAGGAGGCGGGAACGGGAGCAATCCCCCGTGCTGAGGATCGCTCAAGGTCGGGCGTAGCCGGAGAGATCGCCCCATGAACGCCGGCAATGTTCCAGCCGCGAAACCGCGTTGGAGCCCGGCGGCGTGGGTGACGGCTTTTCTATCCGTGCTGGTTTTAACCGTGCTCCTGTTCGCCCCGGTCGAGAGAGTGATGGATGTCGGGTTGGACTCCTCCAACTACGGATCCTACTCGTTCTTCACGGCAAAGCATTTTCAATACGGTTCGGAAGTGATGCCGATGACGGGCCCCCTCGGTTTCGTGCCCTACGGCACGACCTACAGCGGCTACCTTTATTGGAAGCGCTTGACGCTAGAATTGCTCACGAAAGGAGTGCTGAGCGCCTTGATTGTGTGGTTTTTCACCCAATCAGTGGCTTTCCCCTGGCTCCGGTGGTTCTGGCTACTGCCGCTCGTCATCATGGCGCCCTTCATCAACGACGTGCCGTATAGCTTCGCCATCCTCCTGGCAGGGCTCTGTCTGATCCGTTACTATCACGAGCCTGGCCGAAAGCCTCTGCTGATTTGCTGCGGAGTTTCGGCCTACATCGCTTTGCTCACGCTTTTCAAGGGCACGCACACGAGCCTCGGCGTCGCGACCTTTGGATTAGTGGCCATGCAAGCGCTCTTGTGGCGGGATTTCCGTCGCTTGGCGTGGATCGGAGGCACTTACCTCGCCACGCTCATCACGCTGCTGCTGGCGGCGGGGCAAAATCCCCTGAATTTTCCGGCCTACTTTCGTGGCATGCTTGAGGTATCGTCGGGTTATAACGCCGCGATGGGCGTTGAGGAAACGCGCGCCGTTTTCCTCCATGGACTCTACACGAGCGTCGCCCTGTTCGCGCTCATTTTTCTCTGTCTCTGGCCGCGGCGCCATCATCCCGCGGCGCTCGCGGGCGGCTTTCTGCTCGCCGGTTTCACGTTCATTTTCTGGAAGCACGGCTTTGTGCGGGCTGACGGACACGTGTTGATTTTTTTCCAATATGCCTACCTCGCGGCGGCGATGATTCTGATGTTTTTCCGACAGGCAGCCGACGTCCCGATTCCCCTTCGGCCCCGGATCCTGGCCGGGGCTCTCGCCATGCTGGCAATCGGGTTGGGGCTTTGGGCCGATGGTTTGCAGCCGCTCGCACGGAATACATGGGTCTTGCAGCAATTCCCCGGCCGGCTTGCGGCGGCATGGCGGCAACTCACTTCTCCGCTGCAAGCGAAGGCCGAACTCGAAACGCAGTTGGATGACCAACGCGACTACTACCAGATTCCGCACTTGCACAAGGTCGCCCACGGACGTCGGATCGATTTCTTCGGCTGGGAATTGGGTTATCTCATTCTCAACAAGTTCAACTATCAGCCGCGCCCCGTCGGAGGAGGCAGCTTCAGCGTGTTCACGCGCGAATTGCAGAAGCGCAACGAGACTTTTCTCCGCGATCCCGCACGACGTCCGGAACTCTTTCTTGTCAACTTGCAGACCATTGACGACCGCTTCCTGCCGCAGGACGACGCCGGCACACTGCGCATGTTGATCGAGAACTATCAGCCGGTCGTTTCCGGCGCCGGACTGACGCTCTTCGAAGCGAAGTCGCCCACCCCATCGCCGGCGCCGGCCAAGTGGCTCGTGACGCACCCAGTTCAATGGAATCAACCGGTCATCGTGCCGAAGGTGGATGAACGCGAGATGCTCCTCGCAACTTTCTCACTGCCTCCGAATCTGTTCGGACGAGCGCGCGGTTTTCTCTACAAGCCTCCCCAAGTAATGATGGATTTGGAAGGCTCGGGCCTGGGTTTTCCGAACAATCGCCGCGTGATTCCCGGGATGTTTTCGGAGCCGGTGCCGTTCAGTCCGGTGCTCGAAGACACACACGATCTTCAAAACCTCTTCCAAGGTCAGGCGGGCAAGCTGGTCGATTCGTTCGTGCTCAAGACCGACTCGCCAGGGAGCTTTGATGCGGCAGGAATGTCGGTGAGCTTCTACACCGCGCCGCGACCGGAAAAAGTTCCGATTGTGCCAGTCCGGTTGATCAACTCGCGCGTGAGCCGCCTCGATCCGTTCCTCGTGGATGCGTTCATCGCCCCAACCATGCGAGATGACACCACGCGCATGGTCGCCCAGGTGCTTGTCCCCCCGGCCCGCATGGGCTTCGAGCTGGAAGGTGACGAAAATCATTTTACCTTTTCCTATGGCATGTGGCCCTCCACTTACAGTCGCGGCACCGATGGCGTGGACATCTGGGTGGAGCTCGAACGCCCGGGACGGCCGCCCCAGCGCCTTTTTCAGCGCAATCTCTCACCGGCATATCGCGGCGAAGACCAAGGGAAGTTTACCGTCAAGCTCCCGCTGCCTCCGTTTCCACCGAAGACAAAACTTTTCCTCCATGTGGGTCGCGGTCCGGACAACAACGGCGCTTGGGATCTGGCCTTCTTCACTGACATCGACGCAACGCGGGGACCCTATACGCTTGAGCAGTTTCCCGGATTTGAATCTCTCCCCGAGCGCATCGATGCCGACATTTGCGGCCCCGGTCACGCCGGCGGACGAACCGTATTTCTGCTCTTCGCGCCCGGTGAGGCGATCTTCAATCTCACCGCCGAGCAAACAAAGGTCACGTTCAGCGCCGGCATCCTGCCCGGCGCCTTCACCGCCGGTGGAAAAACCGACGGCGTCGAATACCAAGCGATCTGGCGCGATTCACGCGGTCGCGAGCATATGTTGGGGAAGTATCACTCGAATCCACTGGGCAATCCGGACGACCGTCAGGAACGAACCTTTACCGTTCCACTCCCGCCGCATCAACCCGGGGCAAAGTTCGTGCTGCGCGTGACGACAGGCCCTCACAACAGCAACGCGTGGGACTGGTCCTACGTTTCCCATCTCCGCATCGAATGATGCCGCTCGCGTGCTCGCCACAGCGGGGAGTTGCATTTCAGGTCTTCTCCCGGTAACTCGCGGCCCGCCACGATCGCATGTTTTCCACCCGCTCCAAGCTCACTCTCGCCCGCTCCACGCTGCTCCAGGACACGCCCGTCTATGTGCAGTTCTACATCACCGCGCGGTGCAACCTCACCTGCAAACAATGCAACATCATCTACGCGAACTCTGACGTGCGCGAGGCGACGCTCGATGAAATCAAGCGCATGGCGGACAACTTCGTCCGTCTGGGCGTGGCAATGGTGCTTTTGACTGGGGGCGAACCTTTCACGCGCCAAGACCTTCCGGACATTATCCGCGAATTCGAGTCGCGCGGCATCCACGTGCGGATGCAGACCAACGGGCTGGCGTCCGATGAGAGAATCCACCAAGTCGTCGAGGCTGGCGGAAGGGACATTTCCATTTCCCTCGATTCCCTCTGGCCGGGCAATCAGGACGACATTAACGGCGGATTCTCGAAATCGTGGCACGATGCGCTGCGGGCGATGGCCTCGTTTACCAAATACCTTCCGCGCGAAGGCAGCTTCGCCTCGCTGGGCTGCGTCATTCAACGCGACAATCTCGGCGACGTCGAAGACGTCATCCGCTTCGGCACCGAAATCAGCTGGTTCTCCTCGATCGTCCCGATTCACGTCACCACGTTCGACCAACCGATGAATTTTCGGACCTTCGACCAGACCAAGCGCTGGAAGAAGGAAGAGCTGCCCTACGTCGATCGGCTCATCGAGCGCATCCGCGCGATGAAACAGGAAGGTTTTCTGCTCTACGATTCGGACCAATACCTCGACGACATCAAGCGCTTTGCCGCCGAGCAAGCCACCACCTGGCGCCAGCACCACAACAATGTTTGCGACAGTCCCAACCTTTATTTCGCCGTCCTGCCCAACGGAAATTTCGCCCCGTGCTGCGATCACCGACTCGGGACGAACGTCCCCACCTACGGCCCGGATTTTCCCACGGTTTACCGCAGTCAGGTCTTCCGCGACGAGGTGCTCAAGGTCACGAAGCCCTGCTCCGGTTGCATGTATGGCAGCTTCCCGGAAATGACGATTTCGATGCGCTACTTGAAGGCAAAAATGGAGCGCATTCGCACCTTCATCACCTCTCCTCCTCCCAAAAAATGGCCGGTGAGCTACGAGCAAATGCTCACCATCGCCGAGCGCCTCCGGAACGAGCCGCGGGAACGCATCGCCCTGCCGAACCAGCAACGGCGGTTGCAGCTCGAACAAGGCAGCGACCAGGAGACCGCAAAACTCGCCTGAGCCATGCCGAAGAAAATCCTCTACGAGAGTGCGGTGCATCAATTCCTTTGGGCTGGGCGCCGGCTGCGGGAAGGCCTCGCCCGAACCGACCCCGCTCGATCCACGGACCTCGCCCGCTGGATCAATGCCCTCACGATCGAAAATCCGGGAACCGGCGCGGTGCGGGTGGCCTGGTCTTCGCCGCGACCCGGTGAACACCGCATCGAGATCAAGCACGCCAAATTCTACACGCGCGGGGACGCCGTGCCCCATTATCAGCGCCAAGCGGAGGCCGGCCTGACCTTCAAAGACGACCAGATCATGGCGCAAAATCGCGCGTTCTTCGACGGGGAACTGCGCACCGCACTGGTGAAAGCGGGACTATTCACACCCGACCTCGGAGCGCGCGAGCCGGACGGACGGGATTCTGCGCGCAAGCACGCCGAAGAGGTCTTCCATGACGGGTGGGCCGCACAAACCGACGTCACGAAAATCGATGTCCGGCAAATGAACGAGGCCTGCACCGCCCCGGAGATGCGCCACATCACGCGCGCCCTCGGCGATCTCCGCGGACGCACCCTGCTCGATGTCGGATGTGGTCTCGGCGAAGCTGCCGTTTACTTTGCGCTCAAGGGCGCCGACGTCACCGCCACGGATATTTCTCCCGGCATGTGCGACGCCGCGCGGCGGCTCGCCGAGCATAACGGCGTGACGCTTAAAACGCATGTCTCCGCGTCAGAGGATCTCGGTTTTCCTTCGCACACCAAATTTGACGTCATCTACACCGGAAACACACTGCATCACGTCGATATCGCGGCGACCATGCCGCTGCTCTTGAAACACCTAAAGCCCGACGGCGTGTTCGTCAGCTGGGATCCCGTCGCCTACAATCCGGCGATCAATTATTATCGCCGGCACGCAATGGAGGTGCGCACGCACGACGAGCACCCCCTTACTCTCGCCGATATCCGCGCGGTGCGGAGCCATTTCAAGGAATCCAAGATCGCGTGGTTTTGGCTGAGCACACTGCTCATTTTTATCTCGATGAAGTTTGTGCAGCGCCGCGACCCGAACAAGGAGCGCTACTGGAAAAAAGTCGTCGAGGAAGCTGATCGATGGGCCTGGCTCTATTGGCCCCTCGAAGATCTGGACCGAGTGCTCCTCCATATTCCCTTCTTGCGTCCGCTCTGCTGGAACGTGGTTATCGTCGGGCGCAGCCCCCGACAATCATGAGCCACGCCGCCTCGCTCAAGACGTTCAAGCTCTCCATCGTCGCCCCGTGTTACAACGAGGCGCCTGGACTCCCGGAATTCGTCCGCCGCATCAAGACAGTCTGCACGACGCTGGACTGCGCGCACGAGATCGTGCTGGTGAACGATGGCAGCCGCGATAACACCCTGGCGGTCGCACTGGAACTTGCAGACCGCGACCCGGCGGTGCGCGTGGTCAACTTGCTGAGAAACTTTGGCCACCAAGCTGCGGTGACCGCCGGCCTCGATGTCGCGGAGGGTGACGTGTTCGTGCTGATCGATTCCGATCTGCAGGATCCACCCGAGGTGATCCTTGAAATGGTGGATGCATGGAAGAGCGGCGCCGACGTCGCTTACGGCCAGCGGCGCAAACGTGAGGGCGAGACGGCGTTCAAGCTCTTCACCGCGAAATTCTTTTATCGGCTGCTACGGTCGATGACGAAGAGCAACATTCCCGCCGATACGGGCGACTTCCGACTCATGGATCGCCGCGTCGTGGAAGTGCTGCGCAGCATGCGCGAACGCCACCGCTTCATTCGCGGCATGGTGAGCTGGGTCGGCGGCACACAGGTGGCCGTCACCTACGACCGCAAACCCCGATTTGCCGGCGAAACCAAATATCCGTTCCGGAAGATGTTTGCGTTTGCGATCGACGCGATCACGTCGTTCTCCGTCGTGCCCCTGCGCTTTGTCACGTGGCTCGCACTCGGCATCATTTCGCTGACAATCCTCGCGGGAATTGGGGTCGTGGCCGTGAAGCTGGTCAACCCCAACTACTTCATCCCCGGTTATCCCTCGATCATCATCACGATCGTCTTCTTCGGCGGCGTGCAGTTGCTCGCATTGGGCATCATCGGCGAATACATCGGCCGCATGTATGAATCGGTCAAAGCCAGGCCGATCTACATCATCGAACAAGTCTATCAGCAACGCTCCGGCCGCGTGGAAGGTCAAGTCCCGCACCGCGTCTGAACGACCGCGGCGGGGGCGGTTGGCCGAAGGTCCAAACTGATATACCCCCGAGGACCCGCTGCCCGCCTCCACTGCCAGAACGCTCGACCTATGAACAAGACCATTCTCGTCACCGGTTCCTCGGGCCTCATCGGCTCGGAGGTGTGTGTTTATTTCGCCGCGCAGGGCTACACCGTGCACGGCGTGGACAACAACCAGCGCGCCGTGTTCTTCGGCCCGCAGGGCGACACGCGCTGGAATCAGCAGCGCCTCGCGCAGGAGCTGAAAGGCTTCCAACACCACGAGCTCGACATCCGCGACCGCGCCGGCGTCCTCGCGCTGGTCAAGCAGCTCCAGCCGTCCGTCATCGTCCACACCGCCGCGCAACCGTCGCACGACCGCGCCGCGGCGATTCCGTTCGACGACTTCGACACCAACGCGGTCGGCACGCTCAATCTCCTCGAGGCCGCGCGCCAGGCGTGTCCGGAGTCGCCGTTCGTGCACATGAGCACGAACAAAGTTTACGGCGACGCGCCGAACTCGATCAAACTCGCCGAACTCGCCACGCGTTGGGATTACGCCGACCCGGCCTACGAACACGGCATCGCCGAGACGTTCACGATCGACCAGTCGAAGCACTCGCTCTTCGGCGCGTCGAAAGTCGCCGCCGACGTGATGGTGCAGGAATACGGGCGCTACTTCAACATGCCGACCTGCGCGCTGCGCGGCGGCTGTCTCACCGGTCCGAACCACAGCGGCGTGGAGCTGCACGGCTTCCTCAGCTACCTCGTGAAGTGCAACCTCGAGGGCCGTGAATACCGCGTCTTCGGCTACAAGGGCAAACAGGTCCGCGACAACATCCATTCACTCGACGTCGCGCGTTTCATGGCGGCGTTCGTGGCGGCCCCGCGCGCCGGCGAGGTCTATAACCTCGGCGGCGGCAAGGCCAACTCGTGCTCGATCCTCGAGGCCTTCCAGATCGCGGAAAAATTTTCCGGCAAGAAACAGCTCTACACCTACGTGGACCAAAACCGCGCGGGTGACCACATCTGCTATTACTCGGACTTGCGGAAAATGCGCGCCCACTACCCGAAGTGGGACATCACGCAGTCGCTCGAGGAGACCATCCGCCAAATCGTCGAGGCGTGGAAAGCGCGCTCAAAGGGCGCATGAGTTCCGACGAACGAAGCCGCGATGCGGCTGGTTATGCGGCTTGCTCGTGAACACCCAGACCGCTCTGCCCACGCGACGAACATTCTGCGCGCAAACGGAGTCGGTTCTCGGATTACCGCATCGCCGAAAAGTCCCCCTTGCGGCGAACGCCACGGCGGCTAGCGTTCCGGCATGAGCCTCGCCGAACTCCGCAAGCTTCCGCGTGACGAAAAGCTGAAGATTATCGAGACGCTTTGGAGCGACTTGGCCGCGGACGACGGCAACTTCGACAGCCCAAAGTGGCACGCGGAAGAGCTGCAGAAAACTGAAGCGGATTTGGCGGCTGGGCAGGTGGAAATTCTGGATTGGGACGCAGCGAAGCACAAGCTGCGGAAGCAGTTCGAATGAAAGTTCGGATTCTTCGTTCGGCGCTTGAAGACCTTGCGGCCGCCCGAAAATTCTACGATCGGCAGAGTCTGACTGCCGGCAGTTCCTTCTTCGAAAATCTCTTCGCAGAGCTCGATTCACTTGAGCACCACGCCGGCATCCACCGCGTTTGCTTCGGCTACCATCGTCTCCTGGCGCGGCGCTTTCCCTCAGCGATCTATTATCGGATTTCCGGGCAAGAGGTAATTGTCCATCGCGTGCTTGATTGCCGCCGCGATCCACGTTGGACATATCGCCAGCTGAAGGATTGAAAGCGGGCCCGGATGGCACCCGCGGGCCATGCCGCATCTGTAATGACCGCTGCCACTCGAGAAATATTTCCTGCCCAGTAGCGGGTTCGGAGCGTAGCGTTGTCGTTGTGGGCATCCGTGACCTCTCTCGCGACACTCGAACGTTCGCCTCGCCGGGCTGCGCCCGCCGGGCCGGTGCCGTCGCGCCTCTTCCCCATGGCTGACGACCTGCCGCCGGAACGCCGCGACTTCGCCGGCCTCTACCGCACGACGGTCGGCCCGTTGCGGCGTTATCTGTCGCGCCTGTTGCGCGATGAGTCGGAGGCTGAGGACATCGCGCACGATGCTTTCCTGCGCGTCATGGCGGTCGTCGAACGCGATGCCGCGCAAAAGCCCGCCGCGCTCCTCTACACAACCGCGCGCCGCCTCGCCATCAACCGCATCAAGCGCCGCGAGCACGGACCGGTGGCGCGCGATGGCTTCATCCTCGACCACAGCGCTTCGCCTCAACCGGGCGTGCCGCAGCAGGTGATGGCCCGCCAGGAACTCGAGCGTCTCGAAGCCGCGATCACGCGTCTGCCCGAGGGCTGTCGCGCCGTGCTGCTGTTGCGCAAAGTCGAACTCCTTTCCCACCAGGAAATTGCCGATCGCCTCGGCATCGCCGTCAGCACCGTCGAAAAACAACACGCCCGCGCGCTGCGTCTCCTGCGCGCCGCACTCTCGGCGACCCCCGAGCAGCACCAGTCACCTCACGACCCGGAGGGCGCGCCATGACGCCCCACGAACACCACTACGATCCCGCGGCCGAGGACCAGGCCGCACTTTGGGCCGCGAAGCTCGACGGCTCCGTCCTCACCACCACCGAGCGCCAGCAGCTCGAAACCTGGCTCACCGCTGCGCCCGGCCGGCGCGCGCTCCTCTCGTCTTACTGCCAACTTTCCACCGATCTGGAACAGCAAATGCCGTTGTTGGAAGGCATCAGGGACCTCCCGGTGGAAGAATCCAGCGCGCAGGTAACTGCACGGCCGTCCCCTTGGTCGTTCCGTCCGCTATGGGTCGGAGCGATGCTGACCGCGGCCGCCGCAGTCGCGCTGGTCCTTTGGTTCAACCCGTCCGCCGAAGCGGACACGCTGCACCTCGCGACCGCCACCGCGCAGCGCCAGTCCGTCGTGCTCGCCGATGGCACGCGCGTGGAGCTCAACGCCCACACCCGCCTCACCGCCTCGCTCGCCTCCGACGAGCGCCGCGTGCGTCTGACGGCGGGTCAGGCGTTCTTCACCGTGTCGAAGGATCCGGCGCGGCCGTTCTTCGTCGAAACGCCCGGCAGCACCGTGCGCGTCACTGGCACGCAATTCGACGTGCGCGCGGACGATATCGCGAAGTTCCAAGTCACCGTGCTCGAAGGCTCCGTGCAGGTGCAACCCGCAGGCACGACCGCCACCGCGCCGTTCGCGCTGAAGGCCGGCGATCAGTTCCTTGCCGGCGAAGTGCGCGCGCTGGGCGATGCGGAGATGAACGCCGTCCTCGCGTGGCGCGATGGCGCGATCATCTTCCGCGACGCTCCGCTCTCCGATGTGCTCGCCGCGTTCGCGCGTCACCACGACCGTTCCATCCAAGTTTCGCCCACGGCGAGCCAGCTTCGCCTCGGTGGACGCTTCAACTTGGATAACCTCGATCAGTTTTTCGAACAGCTCCAAAGCTTGACGGAGGTCATAGTGAAACGCGACCCGCACGGCAATGTGCAGGTCCTCGCCCGCCGCGAACAATAACGCATGCGCCGGTTCGTCGACCTGCTCCGTCGTGGCGCCGCCGGATTCGCCGGCTTGCTCGCGCTCACGCTCGGGCTCGCCGCGCCGCGCGACTATCACGTGCCGGCACAATCCGCGGCCGACGCGCTGCTCGCGTTTTCGCAACAGGCGAAGATCGAAATTCTGTTCTCGTTCGATGACCTCAACGCCGTTCGCTCCACCTCGCTCGAGGGTCGGCACGAAACCGACGAGGCCCTCGCGCGCCTCCTGAACGGCACCGGCTTCGCCGCGTATCGCTACGGCACGTCGCAATACGTCGTGCGCTCGCTTGCGCAGCCCGCCGGCTCGATCACGGGCCGCCTGCTGCTCGCGACCGGCGAGCCCGCGGCGAACATCTTCATCGCGCTCGCGGGCACGCGGCTCTCCGCGACGACCGATGCACGGGGAAATTTTAATTTCCCGTCGGTGCCGCCGGGCAAGCATCGACTCTTTGCCAACGCGCCGGGCTGGCAACCGTTGCAGATCGAGAACGTCGAGGTCGAGTCGGGTCGGCTCTCGAAGCTCTCCGATCAGCGGTTCCAGCCCGCGCGTGAACTCGAGCGGCTCGAACCCTACATCGTGCAGGGACGATCGGCTCGCCTGCGCCCGATCGACGACAGCGCCGCTCTGCTCGGTCCGCGCCGCGCGACCGGCAATCTCGATTTGCCGCGCGGCGAGAACGACGCACTGCCCTTCACCATCTACACGCGCGAGCAGATCACGCGCAGCGGCGTCGTGGCGCTGAACGAGTTCCTCCAACGCGCCGTGCTGGAAGGCGACGCCGCCTCGCGCCCGCCGGAGCAAAGCGGCTCGTTCGATCAGAACCAAGGCTTCGCCGGCAGCACGAATCTCAAGCTCCGCGGCTACGAGGAAAACGAAACCGTCATCCTCATCAACGGCCGTCGCCTGCCCGAAGTGCAGACGAGCGTCGGCCCCACGCTGCCGGCGGACGTGAACTTCATTCCGCTCAGTCTGATCCAACAGGTTGAAGTGCTCCCCGCGTCCGCCTCTGCCATCTACAGCGGCAACCCCGTCGGCGGCGTGATCAACATCGTGCTGCGCCCTGACGTGACCGCCACCGAGATCAACGCCACCTACACGAACGCCGTCGCCGGCTACGACGCGCCGCAATCCTCGTTCTCGCTTCAACACGGCCAGTCGCTCCTCGGCAACAAGCTGCGCGTGCGCGTCAACGCCGTTTTCACCGCCGCTGAGCCACCAAGCGAAGCCGAGATCGGCCACCGGCAGCGCCACGTCGCCGGACTGACGATTGCGCCGGACTCGCTTTACCGCGCGACCCCAAACATCCGCAGCGCGGACGGCTCGCCGCTCTTCGGTGTCGGCAGCGCGGCGTTCACCTCGGTGGCGCCGGGCGCCAACGGCACGGGCGGACTCGCCGCATTCAACGGCCGCGCGGGCGTGGCGAATTTCGCTTTCTACGACTCGCCGGCCGGCCTGTCCGCGTCGCCCACGACGCTCGACTCGCCCTATGGCCGCCGCCAGATGCGCCAGGCGTATTTTGGTTCGATCACCTACGACGCCGCGCCGTGGCTGCAACTCGGCGTTGACGCGACGTACTCGCTTACGGTGATGAACCGCGGCCTCGACGTGTTCAGCGGCAATCTCACGCTCGCGGCCTCGTCGCCGTTCAATCCGTTCGGCCAAGCCGTCGACATCACGCTCGTCGAGACGGCGCCGGAACTCGGCGAGGGTTACAGCGAAGCGCGCATTGATTTCTCGTCGGCGGTCGCGGGAATGCTGCTCCGCCTCCCGCGCGAGTGGCGCGTTTCGGCCGACGCGCAGGTGTCGCGCAACATCGTCAGGTATCGCGGCGTCGCCGCGGCTGATCCCGCGCGCTGGCAAACGCTCGTCGATCAAGGCCGCTACAATCCTCTGCGTGATACGCAGCGCTTCGGTCCGCCGCGCGAGTTCTACGAATTGGCGCTGATCTTCCGTGGCGGCCGCGACCGCTTGCTCAAGCTCGGCGACTACCGCACGCTTGATGTCTCCGCGCGCGTCACGAATCAGGAACTGAATTTCCCGACCGGCCGCGGTAGCATGATCGCCGGCGCCGACTACCGTATGCTGGAACTCGCGGACTTCACCGAGGAGTCGCTCTACGCCGACGGCACGCGCGCCGCGGATCCGACGGTGCGCGTCGGCCGGCAGCTCGAACGCTACAGTTTCTTTGGCGAAGCGCAGGCCCCACTCGTGCCGCAACGCTGGTTGCCCGGCTGGCTGCGCAACGTCGAAGGCGATGTCGCGGTCCGCTATGTCGCGTCTTCGCAGGCGAACGAGGTGAACACGGTGCCGACCTTTGGCTTGAAAGCGGACTTCAGCGGCGGCGTGAGCTTCCGCGGCAGCGTAACTTCGGCAAAGCGTTTCCCCACGCCGCAACTGAGTCGCGTGGTCACCGCGCCGGCCGGTCCCGGCGGCGGCGCGAATCAGGAACTCATCACGGATCCGCGTCGCAACAACGAGGCGTATCAGGTGCAGGTCGACGAAGCGGTCGATGTCGGCTTGCCGCCCGAGGACGCGATCACCCAAACCGTCGGCCTGATCTTCGAACGGGGCAACGAGCACCGCGTGCGCGCTTCGCTCGACTTCATCGACACCCGCAAGACGAACGAAATCCTCTTCCTCGACGCGCGCCAGCTCCTCAACGTCGAAGCGGTTTTCCCGGAGCGCGTCGAGCGCGCGGCGCCGCCGCCCGGCGACCCGCACGCCGTCGGTCGCGTTTCGCGCGTGATCACCGGCAGCGTCAACGCGTCGTCGCGCCGTTCGCAAAACTGGATCGCCTCCGTCGAGTATGCGTGGACGGGCCTGCTCGGCGGCACGCTCGAGACGCGAGCGCGGCTGCTCTATTATCAAACGTATCAGCGCCAGCTGTTCGCCAATTTGCCGATGGTCGATCAACTCGCGAATCCGGACGGCACTGCGCCCGGCCTGCTGCGTTATCGCGCGAACTTCGGCGCCGGCTGGTCAAACCGCACGTTCGGCTTCGGGCTCGACGGCCAGTATTTTCATTCGCGCCTGCTGCCGGTGACGGAGCGTGTCGCGCAAGGCGACAAACAGATCCGCCCCTACTGGCAGTTCGACGCCTACGCACAAGCCGACCTGGTGCGCTTGGTCGGTTGGAAAGCGAAACGCTACGGCCTGCGCGGGCAGTTGCGCGTGAACAATCTGTCGGATTTCGATTACCCGAAATATGTGAACGACGGCGCCGGCGCCGGCGTGCAACCCTACGGCGACTGGCGCGGGCGCACCTACTCGGTCTCGATTACGGCGACGTTTTGAATTTCGCCGACGTCGCGACGCACACACAAAGCGGAGATTCAACTGGTCAGCCCTGTGAGGCCGTGTTCGACTGCACGGCTGAATCTTCCGCCATGGTCCAGACGAATTCAGCCTCCCTCCTAATGGTCGGCCACCTCCTGCGCGCACGCGCACTGCCTGCATGAACCGCACGTGGTTCGATCTGCGCTCGCTCGCGCTTGCGGCGGCGCTGGCTTTCGCGGCGGCGCTGCCCTCCATCACGACGAGCGTGGAGAGTCGGTATTTCTATTTCTTCGACGTGACGCTCACGTCGACCTCTCACGGTTCGACGCAATTCTTCTGGGACTTGGGTCGCGGCTTTACGGAATACGATTCCTCTCGGCAGACAATCCAGGTGGAACCGAATCCCGTGGTCTATCGCTTCATGATGCCGATGGGGAAATTTCGGGCATTGCGCTTCGATCCGATCGACGGAGCGGGAGAGTTCACGTTCACCAAGGCACAAATCGTCGATTATCGCGGGCGGATCGTGAAAAAATTTTCCCCGGAGGACCTGTTGCCCGCGACCGGCATCCGGCGGGTGACCGGCAA
The DNA here is from genome assembly GCA_013821985.1 of Opitutus sp. Lineage (GTDB taxonomy): Bacteria > Verrucomicrobiota > Verrucomicrobiia > Opitutales > Opitutaceae > Didemnitutus. The sequence goes on along the minus strand of PNJQ01000001.1, from coordinate 84,150 downwards.
GGGTGACCTGCTGGAGGTTTCGACGGATCCCGCTTCCAACGACCCGGTTCTCGACCTGCGGTTGAACGAGCCATTGGAGGTGAAAAGCACGCCGGCGATCTGGTGGACGCTCGCTTGGCCGGTCGCGCTGCCGGTTTTCCTGCTCGGACTCGTGCTTGGCCTGCCCGCCGTAGCCCGGCGGTTGACGACAACCGGGACCCGCGTGCTCGCCGCGGCCCACACGCGGCCCGCCCTTGCTATCATGGCGACCGCCACACTCGTCGTCGCCGTTCAGTGCCACCCGGTGATTTTCCAGGGACGCAGTTTTGCGTCTGCCAACAACGGCGGACACATGCTTTATCAGGATCTGCCCACGCTGCCCGGCGACACGGAGGATATTTCAACCAACACGGGCAGTTCCGACACGGGGGCGCTGCTGTTCCAACACCTCTACTATCCGATGGTGCAGCGCGACGCGCTAAAGGCCGGCGAGTTACCGCTCTGGAACCGCTACTCGCTGAGCGGCGAGCCACTGCTCGGCCAGGGACAGTCAATGTTTGGCGATCCGTTTAATTTTCTGACGATCGCGGCGGACGGCGCAGCATGGGCGTGGGATATCCGCTTTCTGATCGCTCGCTGGCTGCTGGCGGCGGCGTTGGGGGGCATCGTCTGGCGGCTGTGCCGTCACCTCGGCGCCGCGCTGCTGACGACGATAGCCGCGGGCTTCCTCGGATTTTTCACCTATCGCCTCGTCCATCCCGCGAACTTCAGCGTGTGCTACGCACCCGTCATTCTGCTCGCGTGGACCGGACTGCACACCGCCGACACGCCTCGCCGCCTGGCCGCCTGGCTTGCAGCGCTGGTGGGTGCCAACTGGCTGGTGCTGACGAGCGGCACGGTGAAGGAAGCCTACATGCTGATGGTGGGCCTGAATTTCGCCGGCGCCCTCCTCGTGACGCTTCGCCCCGAGTGCGCCGGCCGACGCTGGCAGTTGCTTGCCGCCGCCGGTGGCGCGGGCGTGGGTTTCGTGCTGCTCTCCGCTCCGCTTTGGATTTCGTTCCTCAGTGCGTGGAGCCATTCGATGACCGGCTACGACACGCCCCAAGCGCAGATGCTGCCGTGGTCCCATGTGATCGGGTTTTTCGACGACATCTTTTATCGTCAAACGGCCAAAGAGGAAAACGTCGTGGCACCGGCGCTAAATTTCCTGTTCCTCGCCGGCGCCGTGTGGTGGATCGTGCAGCCTGGTCGCTGGTTGAAAGACCGTGTGAGCGTCGCCCTGCTCCTCGCTGCGTTGCCGCCTTTCGCGTTCGCCTTCGGGTTGGTGCCAGCGTCGTGGGTCGTGAAAATTCCATTCGTCGGCAACATCGTGCACGTGGGAAATACGTTTTCGTGCGTGCTACTCAGTTTGATCGCGGTCTTCGCTGGGCTCGGGTTCCGCGATGCGTGGCAGCGTTTGCAGGATAACGATGCACCTTCCGTCCTCATGCGCTGCGCCTGGGTTGGGATCGCCTTGCTGGCCCTTTTCTTTGTGACCGCGGGATCGTTCCCAAAGAGTCCGTTCTTTACGGGATACCTGCCCGCGCTCCTCATCGCGGTCGTCGCGCTCCCACTTGGCATACGCTGGGCGCGACTAACGCCCGCTAAGATGGGCCCGCTGTGGGTGGTCCTCGTGCTCGGTGTCCCGTTGCTCTGCTGGCGCCACTGTCAATATCGCGAATCGCGCTTCGATCACTACACGTTCGTCCCCGGACCACGCTCGCAGCTGCACACGCCCTCGCCCGCGCTCCAGTTGGTGAAGGCCCACCAGACGGAACCAGGCCGGACCGTGGGCTGGGAGTCCGTGCTCTACGCCTCCTACAACACGGTGCCGCGGCTCGAAGGCGTCTACGGGGTGGATGCGGTGCGCAGCCGCCACTATCACGATCTGGCCGACGCCCTGGGCCTCGAACGGGTATGGAACTGGGATTGGCCCAACCGCGAGAACGACGCACGGAATCTCGTGCGGAAATACGACATCTATAACGTCACCCACTGGGTTGCCACGCGCCGCGAAGGGCCACATTCGATCGAGGGCCTGAACCCGATCGGCAAAGCCGATCTTGACGTTTACGCGAGTCCCACCGCCTGGCCACGCGCGTTCTTTACCGATCGCTATGTCGTCTATGAGCGGCCCCGCGATTTTGCCCGGCTGATCATGGCAGCGGATGGTCGCCCATTTGCCGCGTTGCAAGCGGACCTGCCCCGCCACCGGGTGACCGCCGAACGGAGCGAAGCTCCCGGCGGCCAAACCGTCGTCCGCGCCCGAGACTACCGCTTTACCCCCAACACCACGAGCTTCACGCTGGACGCCCCAGCACCGGGCATCGCGGTGCTGGCCGAGACCTACTACCTCGACGATTTCGAAGTGACGGTAAACGGAAAGCCGGCCGACTATTTTCGGGTCAACCACGCGTTCCGCGGCGTGGCCGTCCCCGCCGCGGGCCGCTACGAAATCACCTTCCGCTACTGGCCGACCCACTTCACCACCGCACTCTGGCTGTGCCTGACCGGCGCCGTTACACTGGCCGTCGGGGCAGTTTGGCTCTCAACGCGGCCCCAGATTCCACCCTCTTCAGTTTCATGAGCAAACCCTCCCCCGCGAGCGTGCCGCCTTTGCCGCCGACGCCGAAACTCTCTGTCGTCGTGCCGGTTTTCAACGAACGCGGGACCGTGAAAGCCGCTCTCGACGCCATCACGGCAAAACGCATCGCCGGCTGGGAGATCGAAATCATCGTCGTCGAAAGCAATTCAACGGACGGGACCCGCGACTTGGTGCGGCCCTACGGTGCTCTCCCCCACGTGAAACTCGTGTTGGAGGACAAGCCACGCGGGAAAGGTCACGCGGTTCGCAACGGCTTCAAGCACGTCACCGGCGACGTGCTGCTGATCCAGGACGCCGATCTCGAATACGACCTTGCCGACTACGAAGCGCTGCTCGCGCCGTTGCAGGCCGGCACTCACACCTTCGTGCTCGGTTCACGCCACGGCGGTTCGCGCTGGTTCATCCGCAAGATGGACGAACAAGTGCTGCATGCCTTCGCACTCAACGCCGGCCACTGGTTTTTCACGGCGCTGCTCGACGTCTCGCTCGGACTCACGCTGCGCGACCCGTTCACGATGTATAAGGTTTTTCGACGCGAATGCCTGGCCGGACTGACGTTCGAAGCCAACCGGTTCGACTTCGACTGGGAACTGCTGATTAAACTCGTCCGCAAAGGGCACATCCCCGTCGAAATTCCCGTGCGCTATAATTCCCGGTCGTTCAAGGAGGGGAAAAAAGTCTCCATGTTCCGCGATCCCCCTCAATGGCTTTGGGCCTGGGCCAAATTTCGGTTCCAACGGCTCCCATAAATCGCCACGCACCGATGAAAATCCTGATCTCCGGAGTATGCGGATTCGTCGGCAGCACGCTGGCGCGCGCCCTCGTGGAACGGCACGGCCGCTCCGAGATCGTCGGCTTCGACAACTACATCCGCCCGGGCAGTGAAACGAATCGGGCTCCGCTCGAACAGCTCGGCGTCAAGGTCATCACCGCCGACCTGCGCTCGGCGGAACAGATCCACGCGCTGCCTCCGGTCGATTTCGTCATCGACGCTGCGGCCAATCCGAGCGTGCTCGCGGGCGTGGATGGCAAAACGAGTTCGCGCGAACTCGTGGACCACAACCTCGCGGGGACAATCAACCTCCTCGAATACTGCAAACGCCACCGCGCCGGGTTCGTTCTCCTCAGCACGAGTCGCGTCTACTCGATCGCGACGCTCGCCAGTCTGCGCGTGGCAGTGGAGCGCGAGGCGTTTGTGCCCGACGCCGCTCACGCGCTGCCGCCACACCTCAGTTCCGCGGGCCTGACTGAATCGTTTTCCACCGGCGCTCCGATCTCACTCTACGGCGCAACGAAATTGGCGTCCGAAGCCATGGCGCTCGAATACGGCGAGACGTTCGACTTCCCCGTCTTCGTCAACCGCTGCGGTGTGCTCGCCGGCGCCGGTCAATTCGGCCGCGCCGAGCAAGGCATCTTCGCTTATTGGATCAACAGCTGGCTGCGCCAGCGCCCGTTGCGTTACCTCGGCTTCGGCGGGAACGGTCACCAAGTTCGCGATTGTCTGCATCCGCGCGACCTCGTGCCGCTGTTGGAAAAACAATTCGCCGCCCCCAAGTTATCTGTGCACGCCCGGCTGCTCAACGTCTCCGGCGGAGCGCGTTCCGCGACTTCGCTTCGGCAGCTGAGCGACTGGTGTCTCGCCCGCTTCGGTCCGCTGGAGGTATTGCGCGACGGCACACCGCGCCAGTTCGATATTCCCTGGCTCGTGCTCGATCCGACGAAAGCGGAACAGATTTGGCAGTGGCAGCCGGTCACCTCAACCGCGTCTATCTTCGAGGAAATCGCCCGCCACGCCGAAGCGCACCCACACTGGCTGGAGCTCTCGGCGCCCCGCTAGGCGAGGCTTGCGCCGTCCGGTGGTTGCTGTCGAATGCCCCGATGCCCGCGCCTGCCGCGCCCCTTCGGTTGTATTCGATCGTCATTCCCGCTCGCGACGAGCAGGACTCGTTGCCACCGACCGTCACGGACATCTACGAAACGCTTCGCCGCGAAGGCGTGCCGCACGAAATCGTGGTCGTGGACGATGGCAGCCGCGACCGCACGTGGGCGGTGTTGCAGGAGTTGAAGGAAAATATCCCCACGCTCGCGCCCGTGCAAAATCCCGGTCCGCACGGCTTCGGCCGCGCCGTGGTCTACGGCCTCAATAACATGCAGGGAGACTCCGTCGCCATCATGATGGCCGACGCGTCGGATTCGCCCGAGGACGCCGTGCGCTACTGGCGCCTCCTCAATGAAGGCTGGGACTGCGTCTTCGGCAGCCGCTTCGTCGAAGGCGGCGAGGTCATCGACTACCCGCGCGTGAAATTGCTCGTGAATCGACTCGCCAATTTCTTCGTGCGAATCGGCTTCAACATCCCGCTCAACGACACGACCAACGCTTTCAAGGCTTACCGTCGCACGGTGATCGAAGGCTGCCGCCCATTCCTCGCGCCGCATTTCAATTTGACGGTCGAGATTCCGCTCAAGGCGATCGTGCGCGGCTACCGCTGGACGGTGATGCCGATTTCGTGGCGCAATCGCAAATACGGTGAAGCCAAGCTCAAGATCAAGGAGATGGGCAGCCGCTATTTTTTCATCTGCGCCTACGTCTGGCTTGAGAAATATTTCAGCCGCGGCGACTACCGCCGGAAGTAAGCGGTTTCGCTCGCGAAACCGCGTGTTGACGCCCGGCGCGCCCGTCTGTGTCGTAAGCCTCCATGATTTTTCTCCTCGGAGGCTCCGGTTATGTCGGCCACGCTTACCAGGCGCTGCTTACGCGCAAGGGCATCGCCTTCCGCAACCTGCGCCGGGCCGACTTCGACTACACCGACCGCGCGCGCCTCGCCGAGTTGCTGCGCCGCGAGAAGCCCGAATTCCTGATCAATGCCGCCGGCTACACGGGCAAGCCGAACGTCGATGCGTGCGAACTCCACAAGCACGAGTGCCTCTTCGGCAACGGCGTGCTGCCCGGCATCATCGCCGACGCATGCGCCGACGCCGGCGTGCCGTGGGGCCACGTTTCGTCGGGCTGCATCTTCACCGGCGCGCGGCCGGATGGTTCGGGCTTCACCGAGGCGGACACCCCCAACTTCACGTTCCGCACCAACAACTGTTCGTTCTACTCCGGCACGAAGGCGCTCGGTGAGGAAGTGCTCGGCGGCAAGCCGGCCGTATATGTCTGGCGTCTCCGCATCCCCTTCAACGAAATCGACAGCCCGCGCAACTACCTCTCGAAGTTGATGCGCTACACCACGCTGCTCGAAGCGACCAACTCGATCTCGCAACTCGACGAATTCGTCGCGGCGACCTTCGCTTGCTGGGAGACACGCATCCCCTTCGGCACCTACAACGTCACCAATCCCGGCCAAGTCACCACGCACGAAGTCGTCGCCCTCATCAAAAAAGCGGGCGTGTCGGACAAGAATTTCCAGTTCTTCAAAAACGAGTCCGAGTTCATGGCGACCGCCGCGAAAACGCCGCGCTCCAACTGCGTGATGGATTCCTCCAAGCTCGCCGCCGCCGGCATCCAGATGACCGAAGTGCACGAGGCGATCGAGCGCGACCTGAGCCGCTGGCATCGCGCCAGCGTCAGTTGAAGTTGGAAGCCTAAGTTGAAGACACACGCTCCGCTTCCGTGACTGTTCGGCTCTCTTAATCTTCAACTGCCCACTTAAACTCAAAAATTTTCAGCATGAAAATTTTAGTCACCGGAGGCTGCGGTTTCATTGGCTCCAATTTCATCCGCCAGCGCCTGCTCGAGAAGAACTCGCCACTGACGAAACTCGTCAATCTCGACGCCCTCACCTACGCGGGCAATCCCGCCAACCTCGCCGACCTCGCCAACGATCCTCGCTATGTTTTCGCGCACGGCGACATCGGCGACGCCACGCTCGTCGCGCGCCTCCTCGCCGAACACCAGATCGACGCGGTGGTGAACTTCGCCGCCGAATCGCACGTGGACCGCTCGATCGATTCGCCCGAACCGTTCATTCAGACCAATGTCGTCGGCACGCTCCGCCTGCTCAACTGCGCCAAACAATACTGGGCGCAGCTCGCCGAGCCGAAGAAGGGCGCGTTCCGTTTCCTGCACGTCTCGACCGATGAAGTTTACGGCACGCTCGCGCCCGACGCGCCCGCGTTCACCGAGGAGCACAACTTCGAACCCAACTCGCCCTACGCCGCCTCGAAAGCCGCCAGCGACCACCTCGTCCGCGCCTACCAGCACACCTACGGCTTCCCGACGCTGACGACGAACTGCTCGAACAACTACGGGCCGTATCACTTTCCCGAGAAACTCATCCCGCTGATGATTCTCAACGCCCTCGAAGGAAAAAATCTTCCGGTTTACGGCGATGGCATGCAGATCCGCGACTGGCTCTACGTCGAGGACCACGCCACGGCGATCTGGACGGTGCTGCGCGGCGGGCGCGTCGGTGAAACCTACAACATCGGCGGCCTGAACGAGAAACCGAACCTCGAAATCGTGAAAACGATTTGCGCGTTGCTCGATCGAAAATCCCCGCGCGCCGACGGCGAGAGCTACACGAAGCAGATCACCTACGTGCAGGACCGCCCCGGTCACGACCGCCGCTACGCGATCAACGCCGACAAGATCAATCGCGAGCTCGGCTGGAAACCGGCGGAGACTTTCGCCACCGGCATCGAGAAAACAGTCGATTGGTATCTCGCGCACCGCAGCTGGGCCGCGGACATCACGACCAAAAAATACTCGCGCGAGCGCCTCGGCACGAAGGTTTGAGGTGGTCGCCGCCGTCCCTGGCGGGGGACAAGCGCGCGGCATTACGACTCCAAACGCAGCTTGGGTGTGGTTCGGGAGGTCCGCAGCAGTTTGTCTGAAACGGCTCGAGGGCTACCACGATGGCGTTCGCCATTTGAACCACTCGCACCGCGACGGAGGCTTTGACCTTTCGTATCTTTTCGTGTGTTTCGTGGGCTCTCTGACATGAACCGCAAAGGAATCGTGCTCGCCGGCGGCTCCGGCACCCGCCTCTACCCCTTGACGATCGCCGTGAGCAAGCAGCTCATGCCGATCTACGACAAGCCGATGATCTATTACCCGATCTCGGTGCTGATGCTCGCGGGCATCCGCGAGATCCTGATCATCTCCACGCCGCAGGATCTCCCGCTGTTCAAGCGGCTCCTGGACGACGGTTCGCAGTTCGGCGTGAGGTTCACCTACGCCGAACAACCCAAGCCCGAGGGACTCGCCCAGGCATTCCACATCGCGGGCGATACCCGATTCCTCACGGGCCGCGAAACCTCCGCGCTGGTGCTCGGCGACAACCTTTTCTACGGCTCCGAGTTCGTCCACTCCGTCGAGCGCGCCACCGCCAGCACGAAGGGCTCGACGATCTTCGGTTACCATGTCGCAAATCCCACGGCCTACGGCGTGGTCGAGTTCGCTCCGGACGGTCGGGTTGTTTCGCTCGAGGAAAAGCCCAAGCAGCCAAAATCCAATTACGCGGTTCCCGGCCTGTATTTCTACGACGAGCGAGTCGTGGCCCTCGCGAAAAGCCTCAAGCCCTCCGCGCGCGGCGAACTCGAGATCACCGACCTGAACCGCCTCTACCTCGAACGCGGCGAACTCCACGTCGAACTCTTCGGTCGCGGCACCGCCTGGCTCGACACCGGCACACACGATTCACTCGTGGAAGCGGCGACGTTCGTCCACGTCCTCGAAAACCGCACCGGCCTGAAGATCGCCTGTCTCGAGGAAATCGCGTTCAAGCAAGGCTGGCTCGATCGCGCCGGTCTCGAAGCGAGCATCGGCAAGCTCGGCAAGTCCTCCTACGGCGACTACCTCCGCCGGCTGCTCGGCTAAAAATGGACGGCTTTCGCCGGACACCATTCAAATTCTACAGAGTAGGCCGCACCCTCTTAACCGAATGCCGAAACTCCCGTCACGCAGCGCCCGTCTCTGGCGGGAAGCCGGCGTGCTCGGCTTGGTGACATGGCTGGTTCTGATGGCGGTCTTCGGCCGCTGGAGTTGGTCGGACTGGTCTGCGCCCCATTGGTTGGAAGGAGATCCTCTCGAAGTTTACGCTCGCGTCAAAGTTGCGGCCGAACAGCCGTGGCATGCCCTCACATCGTTCAGCCGGCCGTTGCGTCTGGGCGCTCCGTTTGGCGCGGATTGGAGCGGGTATGTTATTCCCGATCGGCTGATTTTCGTCCTCACCGGTTTGCTCTCTCGTGCCACGGGATTGATGGCGGCCGTCCAACTCGTGAGCGCGATGGGCTTCGTTTTCAACGCCGTCTCCTTCTTCGTTTGCGCCCGCTGGCTCGGGCGGCGCTGGGAATGGGCCGCCGCATTCGCACTAGGTTATGCCTTTTGTAACTACAACCTGCGATGGGGCATCACGCTCAGCCTCAGCCAGACGTTTACGTTGCCACCGCTGGTTTTATTGTGCGCGATGAGCGCGCGTTCGGCCGTGTCGGTGCGGCCTAGTCGCTGGCTCGCGCTCGCGCTGTTGTTGGGAGTATGGCTCGGGTTGGGTAACCCCTACCTGGCATTCTTCGGCGGAGTTGTCGCCTGCGGCGGTCTGGTGCTCGCCTTGCTGCGGCAACCACGCAATGTCCGGCGACTTGGTCCGCTCCTTCTGTTCATCGGAGTGCTTACGATTACCTTCGCGTCCGCAAACGCGATGTATGCTTGGCAGCATCGCCAAGACCCAACCAGTGTGCTCGAGCGCGATCACAGCGACTTCGCCCGTTACGCCTTGCGGCCAATTGACTGGTTCGTCCCGCCTGCAGACCATCGCGTGCCTACGTTGGCGAAGATCGGGCGCGGTTATCAGGCTAGCCATGCGGACGGCGGCGAGTTTTTCTATAACTACCTCGGCCTTTTGTGCGCAGCGGGGCTAGCCGGACTCGTGTGGATGTCGTTAAGACGCCTCCGTCGTTTTCCTTGGCATGCTTCAGCCTTGGCGGGTGTGCTGTGGATCGTCATTTTTGGAGCGCCTGGAGGTCTCAACGCGCGGCTGGGTTCCGCCGGAATCGACGTCTTTCGCGCGGGCACTCGCATCGGGATATTTGCCGCGATATGGGCATCATTTTTTCTGGTCGGGCAGGCCAGCCGTTGGACTCTACGGTGGCCCCGCTGGCGGAGCGTCGCACTCGCCGCCGGAGTGGCCATGTTTCTCATCTGGGAACAGACCCCAAATTTGGCGGCGCGCGCGTCACGCGATGCCAACCGGACCCGCGCAGAATCCTACGGAATCCTCGCCTCCACTCTGGAAACAATTCTGCCAGCCCAAGGCCCGATCTTTCAATTGCCCGCGGTGCCATTCCTGGAGGCAGGACGAACGGTGACAATGGGAGACTACGAACACGTGCAGCCTTTGCTCGTCTCCGAATCGCTGCGCTTTTCTTACGGCCACCTCCGAACCGCGCGGGCGCATCGGTGGATTCAGCGCGTCACCGCCCTGCCGCCAACCGAGATGATCGCGGCGTTGCAGAACGCGGGTTATGCGGCGGTTTGGATCGACCGGCGGGGATTTGTTGACGAAGCGATTTCACTCGTCGCGGCGTTGCGTGCGCTGCGCTTGGAGGAGATTCCCGCGCCCTCAGAACTGCCGATCTCGGTGTTCCGGCTCTCGCCGGCCGCTCGCATTGAACTCCCCGACCTCGGAGATCCTCGGCTGGACGAAAGTTGGGACGAACCGGGTTCGTCCGGCGAGATCCAGCTGTTCGCAACGCGCGGCTGGTATGGAATCGAGAGTGCGCCCGAGCGACAGTGGCGGTGGGCCGCGAACCGCGCAGTCCTCGGAATTTGGAATGACGGTTCAGCCGCGATCGGGAGACTCTCGTTCGCAACCAGCGGTCGCACGGGTTCCCGACTGCACCTTGCATTGAACGGGACCGACGTTTGGCAGGACGCGCTGCGCGAGGGTCCGGCGCGTGCCGAGCAAATCACGCTCACGCTTCGCCCGGGCTATAACGAACTCGTGTGGACCTTGGCGGGGACAACCTTTCGCCCTGGAGACCATGATCCTCGCACTTTGGGATTCATGATTGAAAACTTGAGCCTGTCTGTTCCCTAAATCGTGTCCCGTGTTTCTCCCGGACAAACACTTCGCCCGCACCAGCCGACCGCACCAAGTGACGCGATCGCGATTCGCAGGTCTTTTTGCCGACGAAACCGCCAGCGACTCATTCTGGCTGCGCGAAACCGCCACGTTGGTTTTCCCCGCATTAAAAGGCACGAATTGCATCGTGATCGAAGGCAGCGTGCTGACGCCGACCGACCCAACGAGCCATGGGACTCTCGGATGCCGCGTCCGCTTGGATGGCAGGGTCGTCGTGGAGAATTCCGCAATGTCCATCGGTGACTTTCGTTTCGAGTTACCGTTGGCATCCACGGGCCTTGCAAGCGGACACCGCATTCAGCTCGAGTTGCTGGGAGTTAGCGGCTCGAACCTGCTGGCATGGCTTGGTCGAATCACGGGCCTGTCTTTCCTTCAGGCGTGGCGTCGCCAAGCGCGCAACCGCCGCATGCGCATTCGTCGCGTGCTGGCGGATGGCGAAACTCTTTTCGACTTCGGCAACCGCGCCTCGCCTTGGAACCGCGCGTTCGCCCGCCGATTCCTCGATGTGGGGCTCAACCTCGTCGGCTATTTTCGGGCGGACCTCGGCATCGGCGAATCGGTGCGTTGTGCGGCGCGCGCGGCGGTCGCCGTAAATCTTCCGACTGCCTTGGTAGAGCTCCGGCTGCCGTGTAAGAACCCGATGACTGACCGGACCTTTGCTGCCCAGCTGCAGCTCGAAAACCCACATCCGATCAACATCGTGCATGTCGATGCGCCGGGCATGCGGGATCTGGAGCATCATCACGGTTCGGCATTCTTCCGGGGCAAATACACCATCGGTTACTGGGCATGGGAACTGGCGGAGTTCCCCGACGCGTGGGTCGATTACACCGACTACTGTCAGGAAGTCTGGGCGCCCTCGCGGTTCGCCGCCGAGGCAATCGCTGCCAAGGTCCCTGTGCCCGTCCTGGCCATGCCGCATGCGATTTCCTTCGCGCGTCCTTCGGGCGACCTGCGCGCCCGATTCGGCCTACCAAATGATCGTTTCCTGTTTCTCTTTCTCTACGATCTTAACTCCTATTCGGAACGAAAAAATCCTGCGGCCGTGCTCGAAGCATTCCGTCGCTCCGGACTGGCGGGGCACGGCGCAGCGTTGGTGATCAAAGTCCACAATCGCGCGGGCAATGAGGCGGATTTCGCGCGGCTGCTCTCCGTGACGCAAGCCTTGCCGGAAACCACGCTGCTCACCGAAACGCTCTCTCGCGAGGACGTCTATGCGCTGGAGGCGGCGTGCGACTGCTTTGTCTCGCTGCACCGATCGGAGGGATTCGGCCTGGCCATCGCGGAATGCATGTATCTCGGCAAACCGGTGATTGTCACCGATTGGTCAGCCACCAAGGAGTTCGTTGACGAAACCAATGGCTGCCCGGTGCGTTGCCGATTGATCGAACTTGAGCGGAATCACGGACCCTACGCTAAAGGTCAAACCTGGGCTGCCGCGGACATCGACCACGCTGCCGCTCAGATGCGGCGCCTCGTCGAAAATCCGAACCTCGCATGGCAACTGGGCGCAGCCGCCCGGCGAACCATCGAGGAAAAATTCTCGCCCGCCAAGGTTGGGGCCCGTTATCGCCAACGCATCGAAGCGATCGCCAGCTGGTGAGTGCACGAGAATGGACGTGCGCGTCACCAAGGCTGCCGCTACCAACATGAGCGCCGGCATGCAGGTCACCTTCGTCATCCCGCTCTTCAACGGTCTTCCCTATACTCAGGAATGCGTTCGGACGTTGGTGGAGACGCTGCCAGCTCAGTTGCCATACGAGATCATCCTCGTGGATGACGGATCGACCGACGGCACGCACGATTGGCTGCGGACCGTTCGTCCGCCCTGTCACGCCATTTTCAATGAGCGTAATCTCGGCTTCGCCGGAGCCTGCAATCGGGGTGCCGCTTCCGCGCGCGGCCACGTGTTGTTTTTTCTCAACAATGACCTCGTGTTCCTGCCCGGTTGGTTTGAGCCGATGCGGGAGATTGTGACCCGCCGAGCGGACGCCGCACTCGTCGGCAACGTGCAGCGCAATGCGCGCACCGGAGCGCTTGATCATGCCGGGATCTGGTTCGACGAGAAGGGAAAGCCTGCCCATGTCCGCCATCGCCCATTGTTCCCGCGGCTCCGGGGCTGGCGCGAGGTGCCAGCGGTGACCGGAGCGTGTTTCGCGATCCGACGGCGCGTTTGGGAGCAGCTCGGCGCATTTGACGACGGCTTCCGCAATGGAGGGGAAGACATCGACCTGGCGTTTCGCGCCCGCGGTCGCGGTTACCGAAATTATGTTTCGCTCCGCAGTGTAGTGCGCCACCATGTGAGTGCCTCGCCCGGACGGAAGCTGCGCGACGAGGAGAATTCACGCCGCCTGGCCGAGCGATGGGAGCCCGAACTTGCCCTGCTTGCCGCGCCCGCTTGGTCGCGACACTACATCACCACCGTTTGGGACCGTTCCCCAAATTTTGACGATGCCTTGGGACGCAGCGCACTCCGTCAAGCAATATGGCCAGGCTCCCCGAGCCCGATCGTGTTGCAAGGGGTGCGACAAGCGTTGGCGGTGGAAGTCGCCCGCTGGCGCGAGATTCTCGACACCGTGCCCGGCAGTTCTGCCCCGTTAACCCGCCGCCCTGAAAAACCGGCGATCTAGCCTCCGTGCTCGACTTCACGCACGACCGATTGCGGTCGCCCGTTCACGGTCAGGAACATCCGGCCAACATATTCGCCGATCAGTCCGAGCATCACCAGTTGCGTGCCGGAGAACACCAGCAGCGCCCCCATGAGCGAACCCCAACCGTATTCCGGACCGTGGCTGCTGAAACGCAGGTAGAACACGACGCCGAGACCGAGCAGGCCAACCAGCGCCATCACCAATCCCAGCAGGGTGGCGATGCGCAGCGGCATCACGGAGAAATTCACGAACGTGCTCGCCCACAGTCGAAGCAAACGCCTCAGGGTGTAGCCGCTCTGTCCCGCGGCGCGCGCCGCGTGGCGCACTTCGAGCGAGCCGATGTTTTGGGTGACCTGCAGCAGCAAGCCATCGATGTAGGGAAACGGACCGTCGTGCGACGCGACTTCCCTGGCCGCGAATGCGCTCACACAACGAAAGCTCGAAAGATAAAACCCCTTCGGTTTATCGAGCACGTAGTCCGTCAGGCGATTGGTGAGCCAGCTGCCCAGATTGCGGAAAAGCGTGTGCTCTTTGTGCGCGTAGTGTCCGTAAACGACGTCGAGCCCCTCGGCCTTCGCGTGCCGCCACAGCCGCAGCGCCTCCGCCGGCGGATTCTGCCCGTCGTCATCCAAGTTGACGATGTGCGCACCCCGCGCGTGCCGGTAGCCCGTGAGCACGGCGTTGTGCTCGCCAAAATTGCGCGCGTGGTTGACGAAGGTGATCGGCACGCGCGCCGTGCGCACCAGTTCGCGGCACACGGCCGTCGTCGCGTCGCGGCTACCGTCGTTCACCAGCACGATCTCGTGTCCGCCCTCAATCGGCAGCGACTCGATTTCGTGCACCAGTGGCCGGATGGTCTCGGCACTGTAATAAAGGGGTATGACAAAGCTAAGCGCGGGCGGCGCAGACGACATGGGGCGGGAGGTGACAGGAGAAAACACCACGCAGGCCCCTGCGTGTCAATGTCCCGGGGGCGGTGCGCCCCTGACGCGCACTCAGAGATAATGCGGCAGCTCCGCGCGGAAAAATTCCACCGTCCGCTCCACCGCGGTGCGCACGTCCGTGCGCGGTTTCCAGCCGAGTTGCCGCCGGATGAGGCGGTCGTCGGCGTAGTAGTCGCCAATGTCGATCTTTCGGCGGTCGGCGGGAAAGCGCTTCACGACGTAACGTCCGCCGCCAGCCGCGGCGACGACGAGTTCCGCCAAGGCGCGCAACCTGATGCGACCCGATCCGCCCAAATTATAGACCGCGCCGATCGCCGCGGGCTTCGCGGCCGCAAGCAGCAAGGCGTGCACGGCATCCTCAACGTAGGTGAAGTCGCGCCACTGTTGTCCGCCCCACACTTCGAAGGGCTCGCCGCTGAGCACCTGCTTGATCCAGACGCCGAGGAAAGTCTGGCGCGCATCCTTCACGCGCATGCGCGGCCCGATCGTGTTCGTCAGGCGCAGCACCGTGCTGCGGATGCCGTAAACTTCGCTGTAGAGGAGGTGATACTCCTCGCCCGCGAGCTTGTTGATGCCGTTCACATCGACCGGCCGCAGCGGATGGCGCTCATCGACGGGCAGGTATTCGGGGCGGCCGTAAATCTGCCGCGTGCTCGCGAAGACGACCCGAATACCCGGGTTGTGAAGCCGGCACGCCTCCAGAATCGAAAGCTGGGCGCGACAGTTGATTTCCAAGTCCGTGTCCGGATCCGTCATCGAGTCCATGTGACTCGTCTGCCCCGCCAGATTGAAAAGATAATCCTGTCCGCGGACGAAGCGCGGCAGTCGCGCGCGATCGCGCACGTCGCCGATCTGCACGCGCACCTTCCGCTCGAGCCCGGCGAGATTGCGCCGGTTGCCGCCGTATTCGGGGATCAGCGCATCGAGAATCGTCACGCGCGCGCCGAGCGCCACGAGTTCACGCGCGAGATTCGAGCCGATGAAGCCCAGCCCGCCCGTGATCAACACGCGCCGGCCGCGATAGGTGCGGCGCAAGGGCGACAGGCCGCTCATGTGCCGGCCTCCGCACGCGCCGCGACGAACACCGAGCTGCCCAGCGGCGAGGCCAGTCCCGCACGCATCCATGCGAATTCCAACGCAGCCATGCTCGTGAAAATCGCCTCCACTGGCGCCGGATACAAGCGCACATCGCTGGTCGCGGCGGATGGCCGGAGCCATTTCCGCCGGGCCACGATCAGCGGCAACGGGAGCAGATTGGCGTAGCTCGCGAACGACACGCGCAATCCCGCCGCAGCGCACAGCGCACCCAGCTCCGGACGCGTGAACCGATGTTTCGTCTCGCAGGTGTCGTCGTGATACGACCACAGCCAGCGAAACGCCGGCACATTCACCACTACCGTGCCACCCGGCCGCACGACGCGCGCGAATTCGCGCAAGGCGCGGGCCCCGTCCTCCACCTGACAAACCACGTCGGCCGAAACGACGGCATCGAAACTCGCGTCGGGAAACGGCAGCTCCGTGATCGAGCCTTGAACGATCTCCGCGCCCGTTCGGATGCGGGCGAGTTCGCACGCGCGCGGTGAGAAATCCAAACCCAGGACCTCGGCCGCAGGGAACGCGGAGCGCAAATCTTTGATCAGCCCGCCCGTGCCGCAGCCGGCATCGAGCACACGCGCCGGTTGACCGGGTGCGAGGCCGCCCCGCCCGAGGAAATGCGCGATGCGCCGGTTCAAGGCGCGGAAATACCACATGCGATCCTCGACCTCGGCGAGCTTACGGTATTCGTCGATTTGCATGCGCGGCCCGAAATCACCGCACCACGCGGCCCTGCGCGAGGCAAAAAGCGCCCGCTTGCTTCAGCCGGCTCCACTGGCATCAACAGCAGCGTGTCCGGCGCGCCGACCACCGCTTTTCGCCTCTTCCCCTGGCTTCGCTACGGCGTCTCGGTGAGCGTCCTCGGCTGGGTCGCCTGGCAAATCGATTGGCGCGAACTGGGAGGGCTGGCGGCCATCGACTGGCCGCTCGCTTTCCCCGCGGTGTTGCTGGCAGGTATCGCCTACCCGCTGCAGGCGTGGCGCTGGCAGGGCATGCTCGCAGCTCAAGGCCTAGTTTTGCGGCCCGCCCGGGTGCATGTCCTGTTTTGGATCGGCAATTTCTATAATTGTTTCCTGCCTGGGGGAATCGCCGGCGATGGCTTTCGACTGTTAGCGACCTGGCGCACCCATCCCGGACAGAAAGCCGCCGCCGGCGTGAGCATCGTCGCCGACCGCGCGATCGGCCTTTGCACCTTGTTCGGGCTGGCCGTCTTGGCGCTTGGCGGTCACCTTGCAATCTACGGAGGGAATCGCCAACTCGAAACTGTTCTTTTCGCGAGTGCAGGCGCGCTGATTTTTCTTTCCGGAGGAACAATTCTCGTGATGCATTCAACAATATGGGAGGGCATGACGAGGCGAATTCTGGGTGACAAACGCACGCTTGCCATTCGCGTGGTTGTCGATGCGCTGGCCCGAAATCCCGGTGCGCTCGGCGCGGCGACCGCGCTCAGTCTGATGGTTTGGCTCATCGATTTCGCCGCCCTTTGGCTGATCGCGCAGGCAGTGGGACTTGATGCCGGCCCGCTTGCCCTCGCGGTTGCCGCAGCCGCGGCATACGTCGCCGCGGCGCTACCCATTAGCGTCGGGGGACACGGTGTGCGCGAAGGAACACTCGTGCTCGTGCTTGGTTGGATCGGCATCGGTATGGAAGCGGGACAGGCCGATCAAGTCAGACTTCTCGCGATTTCCTTCTGGGCCGTTTCGACGGGGTGGAGTTTGGCCGGAGCGCTGACACTGTGGCTGGAACCGCGGCTTCCGCCGTGATTGCCCCGCACGGGGAGTGCAATTCAACGCTGCCCCGACGACAGCGTCGGACACGAGGAGCGAAATTGTCAAAACTGTCGCAACTGAGGTTGCGCTCGACTTGTAGCGGCCAATATCGTTTCCGGACGAATGCGATTGCGCAGCACCAAACGGCACTGGGAAAAGTTCGCGCGCAGCGATCCCTTTTGGGCCGTGCTGACGACCGAGGGCAAGCGCGGGAATCAGTGGCAGGTGGACGAGTTTTTCTCCACCGGCGTGGCGACGGTGGACGCCGAATTGGCCGGTGTTCGCGCAGAAATCCCCTCCCTCCGGTTCGGTCGGGCTCTCGATTTCGGTTGCGGAGTCGGCCGCCTGACACAGGCGCTCGCGCGACATTTCTCCACGGTCGTGGGCGTGGACATCGCGGAGGAAATGCTGGTGCGCGCGCGTTCCTACAACCGGCATGGAGATCGGGTTTCGTATGTGCTCAATACGCGCGACGACCTCAGCCAATTCCCTGATCAGCAGTTCGATTTTGTTTACAGTCTCATCACGCTGCAGCACATGGAGCCGGTTTATGCATGCCGATATATCGCGGAGTTCGTCCGCCTCGCGGCCCCCGGCGGAGTGATTCTTTTCCAAATTCCTGCCGTTGGCGTGCGGGCGATCAGAGGCCGTCGTCCCTTTACCCTCTGGCCGGACACGCTGCTGAAGCGCCTCTATCGTGACCTCCGGCAAAAGTTCGCCGTCGATCCAGTGATGGAGATGCACGGAATTCCTCGCCAAGAAATCGAGTCGCTGCTCGTATCCAGCGGGGCTGAATTGGTCCGTAGCTATCGCTACGACGCGGCGGGAGAACAGCTCGAAAGCTGGGGATATCTCGCGCGCAAACTCTAAGGCCTTTCGGCTGGAACCAAGCGCTGCACTTCAATGCGGAAATTGTGCAGCGCAAAGGCAAGCGTGCGCGGGTCCGGCGGAACAACGACGGCCGGAGTGTCAGTTTCGAAGCTGAATCGATTCTCCCCTGGCTGGAGAACAACGTCGGCAAGCACCGCGGAGATCTGTGAGCGCGGCGTGACACTCGCCTGCCAGACCGTCACGTCGTTGACGATCAAGCGCACGACGCGGGACGTTGTGCTCGTCAGCATCAGACGCAATCTCGCCACCGCCGCCTGATCGTGCGGATTTGTTACAATCAGGGCGGCATCACCTGGAGACCACGTCCAGAATCCAGAACCGCCGCGCTCAGTTTGATGCCACTCGCGGCCGAAACGAACTTGAAAGCTTGTTCCGGTGGAATTCTCAAGGAGACGCGAAGAGCCACCGAATTCCACTCCTTCACTCAAGGGGGCCTTCCAAACGGAAGCCGCACCAAGCATTGTCAGATTTCCGATCACCAGCAGCGTGACCCACCCGCGGCCCCGCGGCACCAGCACGTTAAAGGCGAGCTGCATCGGCAACAATACGCGCGAGGCGGCGCCCGGATAACCCTCCCACACTGCATCACCGAGAAAAACCATGAGTAGCGCGAATGACGCACCGATCCTCCACCACGTTTCCCTCCAAGTCGGACGCAGTGCCAGGAACAAAAACTGCGCCGTGAGCGCAATCATCATCAGCAGGCTCCACAATGGGCCTGGCGCCTCGGCGGTGGTCTCGCGCAATGTGTCCAGGACCTCCCTCCCTTTGTGCACATAGGAAACAAACGGAAGCGCGAAATTCCGCGCGCCCATGTCCGCCGCCGGACCCACACGCAATGAAATGTAGGCTAACCAAAAGATGAGCGGGGTGGCCACCAAGGTCCCCCTCACTGCGGCAGCTCCCCAAGCCCGCCACGAGAACGCCTGAGGCGCGAAGGAGGCAGCGCCAAGAAGATTGGTTTCTTTTGCCAGTCCGCTCAGCGCCAGCACCGCAGTGCCCCAATTGGGTCGGTTTCGCTCGATCAACCAAACGCCCGCGGCAATCAGGAGAAGGCTTGGCCCGTCCGTGAGCGCGTTACGCACACTGACGCAAAGGCCAAAGGAAAAAAGCACCCCCGCCCACCGCAGCAGATCCTCCCAAGTGCGCGGGGGGAACCAATGCAACAGAACGCCCGCGAGCAAGAGCCATGCAATCGCATTCTGCAGCGCAAATACCTGGAGAATTGCGGCCGGCTCACCCCAGCCGAAGAGATGCGCCAGGGCCGGAAGGAGGATGCGGCGAGCCCGATAGGGCAGACTATCGACCGCGTTTCGCAGCTGCTTATTTTGCAGCGATGGATCCATCGCGATTTGCGCGTAATACTGCGCATCATAGCCGTCCGAACCTTTTTCGACGTAATAGTCGAGCTTGCGCACCTTGCTCAAACGCGAGTCTTCAAGACGTGCGCCAAAAGTGATGAGATACGTGAACCCCTTCCCCGGCAGGTAAAACTGACAGAAAGTCCAGACAAACGCGGCGACGCAGGCGCCATACGCGAGCGACACCAATGGCGAGAGCTTCCGGTGCTCAAACCACTGCGCTATTTTCCGCCATTGGTCGCGCATCATGCGAATACCTCGCGGCATCGGAGCGACACAGCGGGGTTTTTTGTTTGAGCCATTTTCGCAAACAATGGCAGCTTAGCCCGCTCGACAACGCAAAAGAATGGATGCCGCTCGCCGCCCCTCTCCTCATTTCTCGCCGCGGCATGGACATCTTGTCTGGTTCAGCGGGGTCGCGCTGCTTCTTTACGGATTGTTTTGCTGGAAACACGCCAGCATCCAACCCGGTGGCGCGGACTCCTCGGGCTATTTCAATCTGGCGCGCTGCATTGCAAACGGGACGGTGCACGTTCCCGCGCGACCGCTTCCGGACTTTGCGCTCAAAGATGCTCCGCCGTATACGTATGCTCCGCTCGGCTTCCGCCCGAGCGGCGACGGCCGCACCCTAACCCCCACCTACCCGCCCGGCCTGCCATTGCTTTTTGCGGCCGCGGCGCCGTTGCTCGGTTGGAAGTTCGGTCCCCATGTGGTCATGGTCCTGCATGCCATCGCGGGCGTGTGGTTGGTCTTTGCCTTGGCTCGCCAAGCGGGCCTGTCGGTCTGGTCCGGTGCGATCGGGGCCGCGATGCTGGCGATCTCGCCTCTTTACCTGATGTTCTCTCTCCAAGCCATGAGCGATGTGCCGGCTCTGGTCTGGTCTGCGTTGGCGTTGTGGCTGGCTGGCCGTCGCAAGCTCGGCGCGGTCGTGTTGGCAGGAATGGCTACCGGAATGGCCGTATTGATTCGACCATCGAACCTCCTGCTTGGTCTTCCTCTCTTGGTTGCGCTTGGCTGGGATTGGCGGCGATGGGTGGCTCTCGTCAGCGGAGGAGCGCCAGCCGCCGTCGCTCTCGTGATCTATAATCGTGCGGCCTACGGCACAGCCCTCGCCACCGGCTATGGCGACGTGGGAACATTATTTTCCTCCGCGTGGGTCGGGATGACATTGCAGCACTATGCCCAATGGCTGCCGATGCTCTTGTCGCCTCTCATTCTCGCCGCAGTCGCTTTGCCCTTGCGGGCACGGCATCACGCACATTCCTCCTTGGTCCACGGGAGCTGGATCTTAACTGTCTGCGGTTTCTACGCCGGGTATTTTCACACCCATGAAACCTGGTGGTATTTGCGCTTCATCCTTCCGGCGGTTCCCTCGCTCATTCTGGCCGCCCTTCTTGTTCTCGAATCGTTAGTGCTGCACTTCGATCGAGCCTCTGCGCGTCTCGCGATGGTGACCACGGCCGTCGTGGCGATGGTGGCGAATGGCTGGTATTGGAACCGGCGGTTCGAGATCCATCAAGTGGGGCGCAACGAACGAATTTACTCCGAGGCAATCGAACTTACGCGCCAGCATATTCCTGCACATGCGGTGATCATTGCCATGCAGACGAGCGGCGCGCTGTTCTACGGAGTGAATAATCCCATCGTGCGTTGGGATACGCTGGAGGGAAATTGGCCGCGTATCCTATCCGCCTCGCAAAAAGCAGGACTCCCAGTTTACGGCGTTTTTTTTGATTTCGAACCAATCGAAGCGTTTCCGGAAAAAACCCCGGGGGATTGGGTAAAGCTCGTTGAGCGGCGAAACTTGTCTCTTTGGCAACTCAACCTGCCCTCGCAGGGCGATTGAATGTCATGCTCCTCCTCGACCTTTCGCATACCAGCCACACGCGCGCGCAGACGGGCATTCAGCGCGTGTGCCGGGCGCTCGCAGCGGAACTCGCCCGGTCGGGCGAGACGCAGGCCGTCTGTTTCGACCCGCACCAGCACGGCTGGCGGGCCTTGAACGCCGCCGAGCGCAACACGCTCGCCGAGCGCGGCGCCGCCGCCGGTTCGCGGGGCGCAAAATGGTCGCTGACCCAAAAGCTGCTTGGACGCGCCAAGCGCCTGGCGGGACGCCGGACGCGAATACCGGCGGGCGACGCGCTGATTTGCCCCGAGTTGTTTTCCACCAAAGTCGGCGCCCACCTACCCGAGCTGTTTGCCGAGGTGCGGGGACCGCGCCTGGCGATTTTTCACGACGCGATCGGATTGAAGTTCCCGGAGCTCACGCCGCCGGCCACCGTCGCGCGCCTGCCGGCGTATCTGCGGGAGCTTGCGCGATTCGATGGCGTGGCAGCGGTGTCAGAGGATTCGGCCTCTGCGCTGCGCGAGTGGTGGGCGTGGACGGAATTGAAGGACGCCCCCCCGGTGCGGGCGATCCCGCTGGGCCTTGAGCCGGTTCAATCCTACGTCAGCGCGCCGGCAGCGAAGCAACCGCGAGTGCTCTGCGTTTCCACCATCGAGGGGCGGAAAAATCACGCAGCGCTGCTCGACGCCGCAGAGTCACTTTGGAACGCCGGCGTCGGCTTCGAACTCGAATTGATCGGGATGCCGCGCGCGGATACGGGGGCAGCTGCACTGGGAAAAATCCGCGCGCTGCAAGCGGCGGGGCGTCCACTGATATTTCACGGCGCGGTGACGGAGGAGAATCTGCACGCCGCCTACGCGGGTTGTGCGTTCACGGTTTATCCGTCGCTCTACGAAGGTTTCGGGTTGCCGGTCTTCGAGAGTTTGCAGCATGGGCGCCCGTGCATCTGCTCGTCGGGAGGAGCGCTGGGCGAGGCGGCCCGCGGCGGCGGCGTGCTGGTCTTGCCCGCGCTGACCGGTCCGGCGCTCGCCCGCGCGATGCGGCGATTGTTCGAGCAGCCCCGCGAACTGGCCGCGCTCGCGGCGGCGGCGCGCGGGCGCAAGTTCCGCTCGTGGAGCGACTACGCCGCAGAGCTGCGCATCTGGCTCCGCGAGTTGCCCCGGCGCTCGTAAGCCAGGCCTTTGCGGTTGCCAACACCGGCGTTTCTCCGCCTAGTCGGCGTTCGACATTTCCATGGCCCTGTCCCTGTTCACCAAGACGAAGAAAGCGATCATCGAGCGCGCGAAGGACGACTACGCGACGAAGATGCGCCTCAAATACAAGCCCTACTATCACGCCATGGAGGCGCAGCAGGGCACGCACATCCGTTTGCAGGGGCGCGACATGATCATGCTTTCGAGCAACGATTATCTTGGACTCTCGTTTCACCCGAAAGTGATGGAGGCGACTGGAGCCGCGGCGAAAAAATGGGGCACCAGCACGACGGGCGCGCGCATCTCGAATGGTTCCCGCTCCTACCACACGGATCTGGAGGAAAAACTCGCGGCGTTTCTGGGCCGCGAGGCGTGTCACGTCAGCGTCGCCGGCTACATTTCGTGCTGCTCGGCGGTGGCCACCTTCGCGCAGAAAGGCGACACGATCGTGGCCGACAAGAACATCCATTCCTGCCTCTGGGACGGCGTGCGTCTCTCGATGGCCACGGTCGAACGCTTCAGCCACAATAACCCCGAGGACCTCCGGCAGGTTTTGAAAAGCATCCCCTTCAGCATGCCGAAAATGCTCGTCGTCGAAGGCGTCTATTCGATGGAAGGCCACATTTGCCGGCTGCCGGAAATCGCGCAGCTGGGCGAAGAGGCGGGCTGTTTCACCGTGCTCGACGACGCCCACGGCTTCGGCGTCCTGGGCCGGCAGGGCCGCGGCACGGTCGATCACTTCAAGTTGAATGACAAGGTGGACATCCTCTGCGGCTCGATGTCGAAATCACTCGCGAGCACGGGCGGCTTCATCGCCGGCTCGCGCGAGATGATCGAATATCTGCGCACCAACTCGAAACAAACACTCTTCAGCGCCGCGATCAGCCCCAGCATGGCATACACGGCGTCAGCATCCCTCGACGTCATGCAAAGCGAGCCACAGCACCTCGAGCGCCTTTGGCGAAACACGAAGCGTTACCGTGAAATGCTCAAGGGTCTCGGCCTCGACACATGGGAGAGCGAAACGCCCGCGGTGCCGATCGTGCTCGGTTCGAAGGAACTCGTTTACCGTTTCTGGCAGGCGCTGCTGGAGAAGGGCGTGTTCACTGTCATGTCGATCGCGCCCGCCGTGCCTCCGGGTAAGGACTTGATCCGCACCGCCGTCTCGGCGCTGCACAGCGACGAAGACTTGGAAAAGATTCACGCCGCGATGGCCTACGCGGTGAAACAGCTCTGAGTAGCGGCGCGGCGCGGTCGCCGCGCGACCGGCAGAGCTCGTCGCCTTACCCGGTCAGTTCCGCGCGCAGCTGCGCGCCGGCTTCGGCCCACGTGGGCAGCGGACGGGACACCGCTTCGCGCGCGAGATTTTCCGCCCGCGCTTTTCCGGCCAGCAGCGGGGCCAGTTGCGCGCACCAATCCGCCGCGTCGTTCACCTTGGCGCTGACGCAACCGCCCGCCGCCGTCAGTTCGCGCAGCACGGGCAAATCGCTGCACACGCACGGCACACCACGCCAGAGCGCCTCGATCACGGGCAACCCGCAACCTTCCGCAATGGTCGGAAACACCACCGCACGCGCCGACGTGTAGAGTTCGCGCAATTTCGCATCGCCGGCCCCAAGATGGAGTCGGAGGCGCGGCTCGCGCTTCGCGACCGCCTTGATCCGGCGGACAATGGGTTCGCCGAAATGAGGATTGACGCGTCCGACGATGTGCAGATCGAAGTCCACGCCGTCGCGCCACAATGCGTCCGCGACTTCCAACAGGAAAGTCTGGTTCTTCCGCGGCTCAATAATACCAACGCACAGCAGCGACGGTCGGCCGGAGAACGCGGGCGGCGTCCGCGCGCGAGGTGAGTCGTCGAAATCCGCCCCGAGTTCGATCCGGCCGAGCCGGGCGCGTGGCACGACGCCCTGCCAGGCCCAGAATCCGGCGAGTTCCTCCTGCACAAAATCCGAGATCGCCCACACGCGGTCGAAGCCCGCGAGAATTTTCATGTAGTCCGGATGGCGCTGCACGCTCTGCGGCCAGGTGATGTGCGGGAACTTCAGCGGAATCGCATCGGCGAACACTGCGCCGAGCCGACTTGGACGGGCGGCGACGAATTCGCGAAAGCCCGGCCGCTCCGCGCCGCTGAACAATTCCACCGTCACCAGCCAATCGCCCGGACGCCACGCGACCGGCGTCCCGTTCTCCCCGACGAAGTGACCGTTCTTCCATATCACGGGATTCGGCGCGTCGCCCAGCGCGCCGCGCAGGCGCGAGCTGACGCGCATGAGCCCCGACTTGTGGCGCGCGGCGCCCATTTTGGTGACGTCGTAGTAGATCATGAGTTCGCCGCGCTGCGGAACAATTCGGCCAGTCGCGCCGTATTCCTGCGCGCATCGTAGTTTTCCTCCACCCAAGCGCGGGCCGCGACGCGCAGTCGCTCCGCGAGTTCGTCGTCGGCGGCCAGGCGCGTGAGCGCCGCGTGCCAGGCCAGCGGCTGCGTCACGTCCGCCACGAGGCCCGTGCATTCGTCTTGGACGGCTTCGGTTGTGGCGGAAACCGGCGAACTGATCACGAGCACGCCGGCGGCCATCGCCTCCGGAATCACGTTTGGCAAGCCATCGCGGTCGCCGCTCGGCGCCACAACGCCGGTGTGCAGCAGCACATCCGCCCAGGCGAGTTGGTCCCAGACCTCGGCGTGCGGCTTGGCGCCGAGGAACTGGACGGATCGCTCCAGATGCAACTCCATCGCCTGCGCGATGAGTTCTGCACGCAACGGCCCTTCGCCGACGATGCGCGCCTCGAACGGCACCTTGGCATCGCGCAGCGCAGCGTAGATGCGCATCTGGTGATGGAGGCCTTTCTTTTCCACGAGTCGCGCAATGCAAATCAGCCGCAGCGGACGGCGCGGATGACGGAGCGGTTTACAGACGGGAAATTCCGTCAGACCGCGTCGGATCGTGACGATTTTTTCCGCCGGGATCCCGCGGGCGATCAGCCCCTGACGCCCCGTCTCCGTCGAAGTCTGCACGAAGCGGGCGAGCCGCAATTTCTCCAGCAGCCACCAATCCCCGCCATGTTCGTAGAGGTCGTAGGCGTGCGCTCCGCAACTGAACGGAACGCCGAGAATGCGCCACAGCAGCCAGCCCGCCGTCGCCGGAGCGCCCGACCACGCGCCATGCACGAGATCGGGCGGATCCCGGCGGAATTCGCGATAAAAACACCCGGCGAAACCGGCTCCGAGCAGGTTCTCCCAGCAATTCAGCCACGAAGGCGGCGCCCGCATGATCACACCCTCGAACAAGTCGCGAACGATCCGCGGGCGCCGCACGCAGTTCCACGGGATCGTGAACAGGAAAAGCGGCACGAGCTTCCAGAGATTAAAGCGACGCACCGGGCGTCCTTGGAACTCCCCTCCGCCGCCCCAGAGCGAATAGAGACGCACATCAAGGCCCTGAGCGATTAACGCCGCGACGTCGCGCTGCAGAAACGTTTCCGAGGTTTTCGGAAAAGTCGTGAAGAGGAAGGCGACGCTGAGCGGCTTTGCGGGCAAGCGGCTCAAGAATTAGTCAGGCGCGCCCCGAAAGGGACACAAAAAAGTCACCCCGTGCTCAACCCCGGCGGCGCGGCTCCGGCGGGAATGCCCGCGGCGTGAGGCGCACGCCGGCCGCTTCGCTGCCGAGGCCGACGAGCTCCTCGATCACCGTTGTCGGGTCTTCGTCGTAACGCAGGTCCAGGAAGCGGTCGCGCAGCTCGCGGTAACTGCGGGGCCTCTCCATCCAGCGCGCGATCGTTTCCCCGAAATCGCCGGCATGGGCGATGATTTCGGCGGCACGGGCGTTGCGGAAAAATTTCACCGTCAGCTCCTCCTGCGGCATGATGCCGCCGAGGGCATTGAAGATAATCGGGCAGCCGAAATGCAGCGCCTTCGCGCAGGTCGTGGTGCCGCCGCGCGTGACGATGACGTCGCTGACCTGCAACAGCAGGTGAACTTCTTCGGAAAAACCATCGACGAAACAGTGGAGTTCCGGATGTTCACTGCGCCAGTGCATCACCTCGTTGTAGCTCTCGCGGTTCCGGCCGCAGATCACGGCGGCTTGGATGCGATCCGCGTAGGGCAGGAGCTTCGGCAGGAGTTCAAGGTGGTTGTTCGCCCCGTTGCCGCCGGTGGCGAGGAAGACTGTGAACAGCTCGGGCTGCAGTTCGAGGTGCTCGACGAGATAGTCGTGGCGCGCGTTGGCGCTCTTGAGCACCTCCGTGTGCGCGCGCGGACGCATCAGGTGGCCGCGCACGCGCGTCCGTTCGCGTGGCATGCCGAGCTTGACGGCGTAGTCGCGCGCCGTCGGCGTGCGCGAGACGTAGAGATCCGCGGACGGCTCGACCCAATTGATGCTGTAGCCAAAGCCGCCGGAAAATTCCCCGCAGTAAGTCGCGCAACGCACCTGTTCGGCGCCGAGAATTTTTCGGGCCAGCTGAAAATAGCCGCGATTGAGACAATCGTGCACGCTGAACACCAGATGCGGCCGGTAGTCGCGCAGCACCTGCTCGTAATAGCGGCGCCCCCAGCGCACGGAGCGGCGATTGAGCAGGCTCAGCAACTCGACGAAGAGGAAGAACGCCTTGTGCATCCACGGCGATTTTTTCTGGATCCAGTTGTAGAAATCGACGCCCCAACTGAAGAGCCGCGAGGACTTCTCCAGCATTTGCTCGATGCGCACATCGACGTCGTGCCGGTAGAGTTCGAAACACCACTCGGCGAACGCCTGCGCGCGTGCATCGTGGCCGGCGCCGGTCGAGGACGAGAGAACGAGGATGCGGACACGCGCCATGTCAGAGGCCGAAATATCGCGCGATGATCCGCCGGCGTAATGCGAGCGAGCCGACGCGTGCGAGCAGCGGCGCGATCACGGCTTGAAAAATCCGGCCGGTGCGAACCGTCCCACTGCGTCCGCGCGCGAGGGCGCGCCGGAGTGACGCGGCGGCGTGTGCAGGGGCCGGACCGCTTTCCATCATTTGGTGGAACGAGTCCCACACGCGCTGCTGACGTTCTGTCAGGGCGGCGGGGCGTGACACGGCGCCTTCGAAATTCGTGCGATAATCGCCGGGACGGAAATCGATCACGATCACGCCCGTCCCTTCGGTCTCGAACATCAAGCTCTCGTTCAGGGCGGAGAGTCCGGACTTCACGGTATTGTAGATCGCCTGGAAAGGCATCGGATACTCGGCCGCCAGCGAGGAGATGTTCACGAGCGCGCCGCGTTCGCGCGCAAGCATGCCTTGCAGCGCCGCGTGACTGAGCCGCGCGGTGTTGAGCAGCATGATCTCCAGCTGCCGTTGCCAGACCTCGAAGTCGGTGCCGGCGAAATCACCGAACGCGCCAAAGCCGGCATTATTGATCACGAGATCGAATCCGCCCGCCGCCCTGTCCGCGTCGCGGAAGACGCGCTCGGCGGCGGCACCATCGCCGAGTTCGAGCGCGACCGGATGGAAGCGCGGGCGCGGCGCGAGGCGCGCGACGCTGCGGGCCGTGCCCCAAACTTCGACGCCCTCCGCCAGCAACATTTCGACGAATGCGAGACCGAGCCCGGTGCTTGCGCCCGTCACGAAGGCGGTCCGGTATCGGCGCGAAAGGGACGCGGCGCTCATCGGAGGGCGCTCAAGCGCTCTTGAACACAAGCGCAACGTTGGCGCCGCCAAAGCCGCTGCTGTTGCTCAACACGACATTCGGACGATTGGGCAAGGTGGCGCGGATGATGTTGAGCCCCTCGCAGGCGGGATCGATTTTCGTGATATGCGCGGAGCCAGGCATGAAGCCCTCGCGCATCGCCACCGCACAAAATGCCCCTTCCATCGCGCCGGCGAGCGAGAGACCGTGGCCGGTGAGGGCCTTCGTGCTGCTGATCGCGGGACGCGTCGGGCTGTTGCCGAAGATGGCCTTCAGGGCACGCGCTTCGGAGAGATCGCCAATCGGCGTCGAGGTCGCGTGGGCGTTCACGTAATCGACCTGATCGGCGGTGATGTCGGCGGAGCGCAGCGCGTTTTGCATCGCCACGCGCAGGCCGGCGCCGTCCGGGTGCGAGATGGCGACGTTATGCCCGTCGGATGCCTGGCCCCAACCTGCGATTTCACAGTAAACCTTCGCGTTGCGGCGTTCGACTTCCTCCTCGCTTTCGAGCACGACGACCGTCGCGCCACCGGTGCCCACGAAGCCGTCACGCGCGACGTCGAACGGACGCGACGCGATGCCTGGATCGGTCTGCACGGACAGCGCACGCATGCCGGCGAAAGGCAGGATGCTATCGACGTTTCCGTCCTCGGCGCCGACCGCGAACATCCGATCTTGACGACCGAGCTTGATCTCGTCGTAGGCGAAACCGATGGCGTGCGCGGACGAAGCACAGGCGGAGGAAAATCCGGTGGACGCGCCCTTGATCTTGAAGTGCGACACGAGATTGAAGTTCACCGTGCCCGCGATCGACGCGACGATGCCGAGCGGCTGGCAGCGCATGACGCCCTGCTTGCGCATCTTTTCCAGGTAATGCCCGAGGAGAAAGGGCGAACCGCCCGACGCCGCGTAGAGCCCGGTGTCGTCGTTGGAGTAGTCCGCTTCGCTCAGCTTGGCGTCCTCCACCGCCTGCAACATCGCGCAATAAGCGTAAACGCCGTGCGGAGCCATGCCCCGGAGCAATTCGCGGCGGATGCTGTAACGGGCGGGAAATTTCCAGTCCTCCGCATCGACGGTGTCGGTCTGGAAATCCTTGATTGGCGCGGCGACCTTCACCGGGATGTCCGGCCGCTGAAACGGCGGGTAAAGCACCATGCCATGCCGCGAATCGCGCAAACTTTCCGTCACCGTAGCGAGGTCGTTGCCGATGCTGGTGATGAAACCGACACCGGTGATGTAAACTTTCCGCATGTTAGGTCAGGCTGCGAGGCCGCGCGGGCCCGCGCGACAAAGCGCACGCAGTGAAAGCGTTTTCGCGCACGCGGTCAACAGGCCCCTCGCCCGGACATCGGAAGAGCGCTCAGGCGTTGATCGCCTTCCGCTCCGAATCGCTTTCCGCCACCGTGCCCGTGGCCGGCTCGGCTGTTTCGGCGGGAGCGGCCGGTTGGGCGACTTCCTCGGCGAACGCAAATGTGAGCGTGATTTCCTCGGCGATCGCGGCCTTCTCCTGACCGACGCGAATCTGGCCTTCGAACGTCGCCAGCGGGAGCTTCAGACGCTTCGGCTTGATCGAGAGACTGAGCACGTCTCCGGGACGGCACACGCGGTGACAGCGCACCCCTTCGCAGGAAGTGAAGAAAATCATCTTCGGATCGACCGTCTTGCCCGCCTCGCCGATTTGGGCCTCGAGCAGGAACAGCACGCCGAGCTGGCCAAGCGCCTCGAGCATGATCGAAGCGGGCAGCACGGGATTGTCCTTGAAGTGGCCTTGCAGGAAAAATTCCTGGCCGCTGATCTTGTATTTGGCGTTCGCGCCGTGCGCGCTCACCGACGCTTCGCTCAAAAACAGAAACGGCGGCTGGATCGGCATGATCGAGGCGATTTGCTCGATCGGCAAAAACTTGGTCGGCTTCGGCAATGGCAGGCCGCGAACCTTGCACTCGATGAACGTCTTGACGTCACCGACGGTGCGGAGATGGCGAAGCTCCTCGTTGTTGATCGACATCTGGAGCACGTCCTCCACGAGGATGACGATTTCCATCATCGTCAGTGAATCGATGCCAAGGTCCTCGATGATACGAAGATCGTCGTCGGCATCCTTCAATTTCGCCCGCAAATCCGGTTCGACGAATCGCTCGATGATGCCGAGAACGATGGCCGGCAGATGCTCCGTGTTACCCGTCTTGCGAAATTGAGCCGCCGCTTCGTAAGTTGCCGCCGAGCAGCGCTTAAGCGATTCTCTCAGATTCGCATCGTCTTCGGGCGTAAAGGGTTTGAGCTGAAGTGCCGAAGAATTGTTAACTGCCTGTGCCATTTAGAACTAAATAGGTGACGGTGAATAGGAGTGTAAACCCTAAAAATCCAAGGGTTCATGGGGGACTTCGCACAGACCCCGCCCTGAGACGAAGGTTCGTCAAGCTCCGGTGAAATAATTCGCTGGCTCCCGGGGTTCCGCCCCGGCTAAACGGACCCTCCATGTCTTCCGAGCCGGCCCAACGTATCGTTGCGGTAACCCACGAATTCTTCCCGCATCGCGGAGGAATTGCGGTTTACACGGCGGAGATGGCGGCAGCCTGCGCGCGCGCCGGCTGGCCGATGGAAGTGTGGGCCCCCCGGTTGCCGCCGGGAGTCCAGGAGCCGACCTGGCCGTTCAGCGTGAAGCGGCTCAACCTCGATAGCTCGCACAGCCTGCGCAACCAGTGGCGGATGGCGCGCTTTCTCTTGGCGCACCGCGAGGAGTGGCAAAACGCGATTCTCTACGTGCCGGAGCCGGGGCCGCTGCTGTCCATGCTCATCCTGCAATTCTTCGACGTCCTCCCACCGGGGCGCTTGCACATCACGCTGCACGGTTCGGAAATCCTGCGGCTGGCGATGCGACCGCTCACCCGGGCGAGCGCCCGGCGGCTGTTCGCCCGCGCGGACCGGATCAGCGTCGTGAGCCGATACGCGGAACGCCTGCTCATCGATCTGTTTCCGAGCACGGCGCACAAGGTCGCGTTGACCCCAGGCGCACTGCGCGCCGAATTTGCCGCCCGGGCGCCCGAGTCGGCCGCTTCGCGAGTTGCGAACGACCGTCTGATCATCCTCACCGTCGCCCGCATCCATCCCCGCAAGGGACAACTCCGCGTCATCGAAGCGCTCAAAGCCCTCCCCTCGCCCGTCCGGGCCCGTCTGGAATACTGGCTCGTCGGCGGACACGGAAAGGAAAACTACGAGCCCGCTTTGCGCGCCGCCGCAGCCGACGCCGGCTTCCCGGTCAAATTTCTGGGCGACATTTCCGACGAGCAACTCGGCCCGATCTACGCGCAAGCGGACATCTTCGCGATGACCAGCATGCCGCACAAATTGAGCGTTGAAGGCTTCGGTCTCGTTTACCTTGAAGCCGGCGCCTATGGCCTGCCGGTCGTCGCGCATGCAATCGGCGGCGTCCCCGAAGCCGTGCTCGATGGCGAGACGGGCCTGCTTGTGCCGCCCGAAGATCCGGCGGCGCTCGCCGCCGCTTTCGCGCGCCTCATCGGCGATCCCGAACTCCGCCAGCGCCTCGGCGCCGCCGGACGCGCGCGCGCCCTGCGCCACACCTGGGATCACGCGGCGCAAACGCTGTTCGGACCACCGCCGACCGCCCCCGCTTCCTGATTCCCATGCTCGTTTCCCGCAGCCAAATCAACGTCCGCTACGCCGAGACCGACATGATGGGCGTAGTCTATCACGGCAATTACCTGAACTGGTTTGAAGTCGGCCGCACCCAGCTCCTCCGCGAGTGCGGCGTCGTTTACCGCGACCTCGAAACCCAGGGCTACCGCCTGCCGGTCATTGAAGTGGGCGCAAAATATTTCCGACCCGCTCTCTACGACGACAATGTCACCGTCATCACGACGCTCGCCGACAAACCTCTCCTGCGCATCCGCCTCGATTACGAAGTGAAGCGCGGCGACGAGTTGCTCGTTACGGGATTCACCGTGCACGGCTTCATCAACACCAAAGGCGAGCCCGTGCGACCGCCCGCCATCTTCACCGAAAAGATGCGCGAACTCTTCGCAGCCAAGTAAGACCCGGTGCAGCCGGGTCGGCGCGCTCAGGCATATTCGGCCAGCACGGTTGTATCCGTTTCGCTGGTTCGCGCGTCCGCCAGCAATTCGTCCGCTCCCCCCCTGCTCTGCGCGAGCCGCCGCACGGCCCACACGGCGTGCGCCCGCACCAGCGCCGACGCGTGATGTGCGAGGCAGGCGAGTTGCGGCAGGTGCGCACGGTCCCCGGAATTGCCTGCCACCACACACGCGTTGCGCAGCAGGCCGGTGAGTTTCACGCGCTTCATCGGCGTCCGCCGGAAAATCCGGGCAAAGCTTTCCGGATTCAGCTCGAGCAAGTCGCGCACACTCAGGTCCGCCAACTCGCGCCGCGCCACGAGCAAGGCGCTGCGGCCTGCCTGCGCGAAACGATTCCACGGACACACTTCCAGACACGTGTCGCAGCCGTAAACGCGATCGCCGATGCCCGCGCGCAGTTCGCGCGGGATCACGCCTTTGTTTTCGATCGTCTGGTAGGAAATGCACCGCCGCGCGTCGATGACTCCGGGCGCCGGGATCGCCGCCGTCGGACACGCCTCGATGCATCGGGTGCACTTGCCGCAGAGCAGCCCCGCCGGCTCGTCGCCGTCCGCGCGCGGAAGTTCTGCGCGCAGGGGCGCATCCGGCTCGATCGCCACGCGGGTCAGAAGGGTCGCGAGAAAAAGCCAGTTTCCGTGACGACGCGAAATCAGCATCCCGTTCTTTCCGCGAAATCCGAGTCCCGACCGGGCCGCCCAGCCGCGCTCGAGCACCGGCCCGGTATCCACGTAGTAGCGGTAATCCTCCGCGCTCACGCGGAACATTTCCTCGAGCACGCGGCCGGCCGCGACCAACCCCGGCTTGACCGTGTCGTGATAATCCTCGTGCAACGCATACTGCGCCCAGCGCGGCCGGTGCTCGGTCGGTGCGGTCGCGGCCGAATAATTCACGCCCAGCACAATCACGGTGCGCGCGCTGCTCAACACCTGTGAGGCATCGCCGCGTTTCTCGGCCGTGCGCTCCATCCACGCGAGGTCGGCGTGATTTCCCGCCGCGAGCCACGCCCGCAGCGCCCCGCCGCCGGCCGGCGTCGCCGCGGCGAACCGAACTTCGTCGAACCCCAGGGCCGCCAGCCTCGCGCGCAACGCCTCGCGCGCCGCGCCGCGCACGACACCTAGCCCGCCACCGCTCATGCGTGTTTCAAACTCCATTCGCGCTCCTCCGCCCGATAGACGCGCAGCACGTGCGCGACCACTTCGCGCATCGGCCGCCCATCGGTCAGCACCATCGTGCCGGTGCGGCGATAAATTGCTTCGCGGGCTGCATAAAGCGTCCGCAACCGCTCCTCGCGATTCTCCACCTGCAGAAGCGGTCGGTGCGCGGTGCGCGAGGTCCGCTGCAAAATCGTCGCGAGCGACGCATGCAGGCAGATCGTCACGCCGCGCGCCCGCACGAGTTCCAGCATGCCATCCGGCACGATGAGGCCGCCGCCGCAGGCCACGACGCAACCGGCCACCGGATGACCCGCCTCGATGAACTTTCGTTCGAGCGCGCGAAACCCCGCTTCGCCATCCTCCGCAAAAATCTGCGCGACCGGCTTGCCATGCGTCGTCTCGATCACGTGGTCGCTATCGACAAATTCGAAACCCAGCTCGCGCGCCGCGTGGCGCCCGACCGTGCTCTTGCCGGTGCCGGTGAAGCCGACGAGATAGAGATTGGTCTGGGGCACGTGCATCCGCCGTCACCGAACACCGCCCGCTCGCCCGGCGCAAGAGCACGCTGCGTGTCTTCCCGCCCGCCATTCGCCCGCCGAAGGCGGCGACCGCCCACCGGCCCACTTCACACTCGGCAACGCCCGATGATTCGCCAACCGTGAGCCGCATGCCCGCGTTCGACGATTACACGTTCGCCAGTGACAACACCGCCGGCCTGGCCCCCGAAGCACTCGAGGCGCTCATCGCCGCCAACGCCGACACCGTGCCCTCTTACGGCAACGATCCGTGGACGCCGCGCGCGAAACAACTCATCCGCGACGTGTTCGAGACGGATTGCGAAGTCTTCTTCGTCTTCAACGGCACGGCCGCCAACTCGCTCGCGCTCGCGCAATTCTGCCGCAGCTATCACAGCGTCGTTTGCCACACGCTCTCGCACCTCGAGACCGACGAATGCAGCGCGCCGGAATTTTTTCTCGGCGGTGGCAAGGTGATCCCCCTCGATGGCCCGAACGCCAAGCTGCGTCCCGCCGACGTGGAGCCGGTGTTCGCCCGCGGTCGCGGCGTGCATTATCCGAAACCCGGCGCGCTCTCACTCACGCAATGCACCGAGTGGGGCACGCTCTACACGCCGGATGAGATCCGGGCGCTGACGGACCTTGCGCACGCGCGCGGACTCGCGGTGCACATGGATGGCGCCCGCTTTGCGAACGCCGCGGCGGCACTGGCCCCGCGCGGAGGCAAACCCGCGGACTTCACCTGGCGCGCCGGTGTGGACGTGCTCAGTTTCGGCGGCACGAAGAACGGCATGAACACCACCGAGGCGGTGGTGTTTTTCCGGCGCGAGCACGCGCGCGAGTTTGAGTATCGCGTAAAGCAGGGCGCCCAACTCGCCTCGAAGCAGCGTTTCGCCAGCGCGCAGTGGTGCGGCATGCTCGAGGGAGGCGCCTGGCTGCGGCACGCGGCACACGCCAATGCGATGGCGCAGCGACTCGCCGACGGATTGCGCGCACTGCCGGGCACGAAACTTTGCGTCGAACCGGAAGCCAACGGCGTGTTCGTCGAAATGCCACAGGTCGCCGTCGAGGCGCTGCGCGCGCGAGGCTGGCACTTTCATCTTTTCATCGGCGCGCGAGGCTACCGGCTAATGACCTCGTGGGCGACCCGGCCGGAGACGATCGACCGCTTCCTCGCGGAACTGGGAGCGGCGCTCGCGGTCGGATGAATGCCCGGAGTTGCGAAACTCCGACTTCCCCATCAAATTCCTCCCCATGAAAAAGACCCTGACCACGCTCCTCGCGACCGCGGCGCTCGTGTTGGCTCCCGCGCTGTTCGCTGCCGATAATGCCAAACCGGCCGACAAAAAGGACGAGAAGTGCTGCACCGACTGCAAGGACTGCAAATGCGAGAAGGGTAAATGCGCCTGCGACAAGAAGGAGAAGAAGGTCATGCTCACCGGCTCCCACCTGCCCCAGACCGTGACCAAGGTTGGCCGCATCACCGACAGCATTCAGCCGGTCTCGGTTTACACGAGCGAAGATCTGCTCGCGACCGGCGAAACCGATATCGCATCGGCGCTGCGCAAGCTCTCGCCGCGCATTCGCTGACAGCCACTTGGCATTTCGCCCGCGCCCGCGCGCGGCACAGGCGTTCCGAATCTCGACTGACAAAAAACGCCCTCCTTTGCAGGAGGGCGTTTCGTTTTCAAAAAGCGTTTCGCGCCGCTTACTTTTTGGCTTCTTCCGGCTGCGGCGGGGCGTCGTTCACTTCGAAGAGTTCGATTTCGAAGATCAGCGTCGCGGCGGGCGGGATGCCGGCCTGCGGCACGCCGTCGTCGCCGTAAGCGAGGTGCGGCGGGATGTAGAGGCGCCACTTGGAGCCGACCGGCATTTTGACGAGCGCTTCGAGCATGCCCGGGATCATCGTGCCTTCCTTGACGAGGATTTCGACCGGCTCGGGTTTCTGGCCTTCGGGAGCGCGGAGCGACGTGTCGAACACCTGGCCGTTCACGAACGCGCCGGTGTAGTGAATCTTTGCGACCTGACCGGCCTTGGCGAGGACGCCCTTGCCTTCGGTGAGAATTTCATAGCGCAGGCCGGTGCCACCGAGTTCCTTCACGTTCTTGTTGTCCTTCAGCTTGGTGAAGAACGCCGCGGTGTCCGCCAGGTTGGCGTTGCGGAGCTTGGTCATGAACGTCTGCTGCTTCTTCTGCAGGAGATCCTGGAGCTGCGGCCCGATCTGCTGGGCGTCGTAGGTGGGCTGCTTGCCGGTGGCGGCCATTGTCATGCCGCGGGCCAGCGCGTCGATTTGCGCGGGCGTGAACTCGAGATCGGCGAGGTTCATGCGAACGCCGAGCATGTAGCCGTAAACCTCCATCATCTGCGCCTCGGTGAAGGTCACCGCGGGCGCTGCGGGCGCCGTCTGGCCGGGCGTCGTGGTCGCGGGAGCCGCCTGCTGCGTGGGCGCCTGCGCACCGGAACCGACTTGGGGCAGTTCAAATTTGACGGGGTTCTGCTGCGCGATCGCCGCGGCCAGCAAGCCGGCGCCGCACACGCCAGCAGTAAGGGAACGGATGAATTTCATTGGATTGGAGGTGCCTGATTGGATAACGGCCCGGGCACTTTGTGCCGTTAAAAAGGGAGACGTTGCGCAGCGGGCGGCGAAAAATCAATCCCTTTGGCAGCCCAGTTTTTCCGGGTGCAAAAGGCCGGCGAATCCGGCCCATCCGGGACTTGTCAGGCCGCCGGCCCCGCCTCAGTCTCGCCAATCCCATGCACGAAAACCAATTCTGGCATAGCACCGACGGCCAGATTCTGACCATCAAGTCCCGCAATGGCGGCGACGTCGTCGCCTTGACGCTTGTTTTCTGGCCCCGCCACCCGGGCGAAATGGAATTTCTCAAGGCCCGCCTCGCCGAACTGCGTTTCACCGAGCGCAGCTCGCTCGCCCGCATCGGCATCGAGATGCTCCAGCTCGGCGCGCCCACGGTGGAGGGCAACCGGCTCCTGCTCGAGGTCGAGACCTCACTCTACGACACCAGTTTTCCGAACGCCGCCTACTGGCGCAAACTCCTCCGTCCGGGCATGCCGGCGGGACGGCTGTTCTACGCCCCGGCGGCGGCGAAACTGTCCTCGACCGAAATCTGGACCGCAGTCCAGGAAAACGTCCTCAAGCTCCCGAACACGACGTCGATCGACTCGCAAGGCCGGGTGTTTTTTACGCCCCACGCCGTCAGCTACACCCTCAACCCGCGCCTGCAGCGCCTGAACTTCGAGCACATCGTCTCCGGCTACGCCGGTCGCAGTTTCATCGACAAGGTCCAGATCCGCCACGACGCCTCGCCGCTCACCATCCCGCCGCGCTCGGGCATTCTCACGAGCTGCTCGATGTATCTGAAGGAGCACTTCGTCGTGCTCAACCCGGGCGAGGGCAACTTCGGCCTGCACACCAGCGCCGTGCTGCTCGATCCGGTGAAGACGTTCGGCACAAACGTCATGCTGGAGATCTACAACAAGGGCGACCAGCCCGTCGTGAATCCGATGGTCTCGATGGAGGTCTTCCGCAGTCCGCCGGCCGAGGACACCGAGTTCAAGACGCTCATGAAGCGCCGCACCCGTCTCCTCTCGACGGTCAGCACGCTCTACAAGTGCCTCGACGAATACCCGGCGGTCGATTCCGGCGGCGCCAAGCCGAAAACCAAAATCACCGTCCGCGGCCAAAGCGCCACGATGACAAACCGCGCCGTGCTCGTCCGCGCCAACGACGACGAGCTCAAAAAACTCCTCGAGGGGGGCACCTGCCCGCTCGGCGCGCACACCATGATCGAGGCGCTCGACAGCGCGCCCGCCGATGCCGACACGCTCGTCGTCGATTATTTCCCGGATCTGCTCGAGCACATGGAACTCATCACGCGCCTCGGCGACGTGAAGCTCAAGCGCGTCATTTTCCGCCGCGCCTCGCGCACCCATGGCTATTTTCTCTCGTCCAACGCGCACGCGCGCCTCGATACGTTCAACTCACTCGGCATCCCCGTCTATTGGCACGACGAGATGACAAACGATCTCTACCTCCACACTTACAAGAAGGGCCACGGCTTCTTCGTGCGCGAGGAGATGGCGAAAAAATTCCAGGAGAGTCCCATCCTCGCGTTCTACGGCTCGGCCGTGCAACTCGACGCCGATGACACCGCGCGCATTTCGTCGCTCGTGGAAAAACTCGGCAGCTTCATCGGTCCGAACATCGGCGTGCTCACCGGCGGCGGCGGCGGCGTCATGCGCCTCGCGACCGAGACCGCTCGCGCCAAAGGCGCGCTCACCGGAGCTTGCTTCCTCGAACTCGAGGCGCAGCCACCCGAGCTCGGCGTCGATTTCTTCAACACGTTCCAGGAAACCTCGCGTCACTTCCGCCAAAAATGGTTCGAAGTCGCGGATTTCTGCATCTTCAACGTCGGCGGCGTCGGCACGCTTGAGGAAATCGGCATCGAACTCTGCAACCTGAAA
This sequence comes from Opitutus sp., assembly GCA_013821985.1. Lineage (GTDB taxonomy): Bacteria > Verrucomicrobiota > Verrucomicrobiia > Opitutales > Opitutaceae > Didemnitutus. The sequence goes on along the minus strand of PNJQ01000001.1, from coordinate 45,786 downwards.
CTCGGCATCCGCCCGCGCACACCGTATGTGTTTTTCGGCTCCGGTTTCTGGGGTGACCTGAAGGAGCAGCTCGACGTCATCATCGCCGAGAAACGCGCCCCCGCGTGGATGAAAGACTACGTCCTCTTCTCCGAAGACCCCGACGAAGTCCTCCGCTTCTACCGGAAGACCCTGCAGGTCCTCTAAAGCAGGGTCGGCTTCAGCCCGCCCTCAGCGGATCGAGCTGGTCGCCGCCGTCCCGGGCGGCGAAAGCGCACCGAGTGGCGCAGCCGCGGCTCTTCAGACCGATTGCCGATCGGAACGCGACTGTTGCCCGAAACGGGCGCGGACAAGCCACGCCCCTACAAAAGGCCGAAAGCGCATCGTCGTTGCCCTCACTCCAACCGCCACACCGCCCAGCCACTCGCGTCGTAGCGCGTGGACGCCGCCGGGAAAACCACGTCCGGGTTTTTTCCCGCGAAGTCGCGCAGCTCGATCCGCACGCGCCATTCCTTCCCCGCGAACGCCGCGCGCTCGATCGCGAACTCGTGCGCCTCGTAGGGCAGAAAACTTTGCTTCGTCGCCTCCGACTGCTCGCGTCCGCCCGGCGCCCACGCGATCCGATTGGCCGACCAGTGCTTCGGTTCGCCCCAACGCGTCGCGGGCTCACGGTCGGTCCAATTGCTGCCCGCCACCACGCGTTCGCCCCACTGGAGCGAAGCGTGGAGGTTGTGCACGACGCCCGATGCATCCTGAAGAAACAAATCAACGCAAGTCGCGTGCGTCGCGTCCGGCACGAACGCGAACCACACGCGTCCGCCGACCTGTTTTAGCATCAGCATGCCGCACGGCAGCACACCCACGTTGGCGTTGCCCCATTCGCCCGGAGCGATTCGTCCGTCCGTCGCCATCGTGACGGCGGGCAATGCCGCGCGCGGGACCGGCAGTGCGGGAGCCGCCCCACCAGCCGCCACCAGGCTCAGAAGCAGGATGAATCCGCGAATCATGGCGGACGTGAAAAGCGAATCGCGCGCGCGCTCACGACCTTTGCGACGATCCGCCCATTTTTTGCCGCAGCGACAGCTTTACCTCACGCCGAACTGTCTCCATCTCTCGCCGTCTGTGACAGACGCACTTCCTCGATCCGTCCTCGTTGTCGGTTCCGGCGGGCGCGAGCACGCGCTCGTCCGCTCGCTGCTCGCGTCGCCGGCGCAGCCGCGCGTCGTCAGCGCACCGGGCAACGCCGGTATCGCGCAGGACGTGCCGTGTTACGCCGTTGCGGCGGACAATATCGCCGAACTCGTCGCGCTCGCGCAGCGGGAAAAAATCGAGTTCGTCGTCGTCGGCCCGGAAGTGCCGCTCTCGCTCGGGCTCGTCGATGCGCTGCTCGCCGCCGGCATTCCCGCCTACGGACCGAAAGCCGACGGCGCGCGCCTCGAGGCGTCGAAGGTTTTCACCAAACAAATTCTGTTGAAGTATAACCTCCCAACCGCCGCCGCCGGCATCTTTACCGAGGTCGCCCCGGCGCTGGACTATGTCCGCCATCGCGGCGCGCCGATCGTGATCAAGGCCGACGGCCTCGCGGCCGGCAAAGGCGTCGTCGTCGCGCAATCGCTCGCCGAGGCCGAAGCCGCCGTGCTGGACATGCTGGCGGGCAACAAATTCGGTTCGGCCGGCAGCCAGATTCTCGTCGAGGATTGCATGTTCGGCGAGGAGACCTCGCTGCTCGTCGTCGTCTCCGGCCGCGATTACGTCATCCTGCCCGTGTCCCAGGATCACAAGCGCATCGGCGACGGTGACACCGGCCCGAACACGGGCGGCATGGGCACGTATTCGCCCGCGGAGGTGGTCACACCCGAGCTGCTCGCACGCATTGATCGCGAAATCGTGCGCCCGTCGGTTGAGGCGATTGCGAGCGAGGGCATCGATTTCCGCGGCACGCTTTTCATCGGCATCATGCTCACCCCTTCCGGCCCGAGCGTGCTCGAATACAACACGCGCTTCGGCGATCCCGAAACGCAGGTCGTGCTGCCGCGCCTTCGCACTGATGTGCTCGCCCTCCTGTGGCGCGCAGCCAAGGGCAGTCTCGGAGGGATGAAACTCGAGGTGCGTCCCGAATTCGCGCTCTGCGTCGTCGTGGCGGCGCAGGGCTATCCGGAAAAATTCTCCAAGGGCGATGCCATCAAAATTCCCGCGACCCTGCCGCCCGACACCGTTGTCTTTCACGCCGGGACCGCCCGCAATTCCGCAGGCGAAATCGTCACGAACGGCGGGCGCGTGCTCGGTGTGACCGCGCTCGCGCCGACTCTGCGCGAGGCCGCGGCGCGCGCCTACGCCGCTTGCGATTCGATCGAGTGCGCGTCCAAGTATTTCCGCCGCGACATCGGCGCGCGCCAACTCCACCGCTCATGACGCTTCGCCAGCTTGCCCTTTCGTTCCTGGCATTTTTTGCCGCAGTCGCGGCCACGACCGCCACAGAACTCACCGATCTCGGAGAAAGACTCGCCTACCTGCGCGTTCATTCGGTCGGCGAGTCGGCCAAGGCCATCGCCTCGAATGTCACCGCCGACCACGCGCTGGTGCTCGATTTGCGTTACGCCACGACCGCGCCCGAAGACGCGTCCGTCATGCGCGACGCGCTTGCCCGGCGCAGCAGTCGCAGCCCCTTGCTTATCCTCGTCAGCCCGGCCACACCCGAAGCCCTCCAGCCCGCCCTCGCCACTCTGCCGCGCGGCACGGTGACCCTCGGCGTCGCCGACTCGAAGCCCGCGCCGCAGGTCGTGGTGATGCAACCCGCCGAGGTTGACCGCCGGGCCTACGACGCGCTCGACGGCGGCATGAAGCTCGAGGATCTCGTCACGGGAAAAATCGAAAAGGAACGCTTCGATGAAGCTTCGCTCGTGAAGGAATTCCAGAACGGCAACGCAATCGCGGCGCCCCCGCCCACGCCCGATCCGGCGAGGGTCACTCCGGAGAAGGCTCCCGTGCTGACCGACCGCGTCCTGCAGCGCGCCATCCATCTCCACCGCGCGCTCGCCGCCCTGCAACCACGCGACGCCTGAGTCGCGCGTGCATCGCCCCGGCGGCTTCGCCGGGCCGGGAAAATCCCCGCCGCCCTTAGGCTTGCAGCGACCCGGTTACTGCTTACCGCTTACCCGTCACGCATGCCCGATTCCGGACATATCGTTGTCGTTTGCACGGCCAACATCTGCCGCAGCCCCATGGCGGAGGGGCTGTTGACGCACGCGCTGGCGGGCCAGGACGAACCGCTGAAAAATCTTCGGGTCATCTCCGCCGGTCTCGCGGCACGCCCCGGCGAATACGTATCCGGCAACTCCGTCACCGCGCTGAAGAAGGTCGGCATCGACATCTCCGGCCATCGCGCGCGCCCGCTGACGCAGCAGATGCTCGACGACGCGCTCGCGGTTTTCTGCATGACGCAGTCGCACTGCGGGTTGATCGAGTTGCAGGCCGCACCGGTGCCCCCGCGCATGCATTTGCTCCGCGCATTCCTGCCGGAGGGAGCCACCCGCGAAATCGCCGACCCGTTCGGTGGCTCGCTCAAGCACTACGAGCAGAGTCGCGACGAGATGGTCGAAGCCATCCCGAGCCTGATCGCCTACCTCAAGACCATCGTCCCGCCCGCCGCTCCCGCGACGAAGTGAGTCACTCGCGGATTTTCGCTCGCCCTTTGGAAATCCAAAATCCGCAATCGAAAATCCAAAATCTTCCATGTCCCTCAACTCCGCTCCCCTCGCCCAGCTCGATCCCGCTCTGCATGCCGCCATTACCGGCGAATTCAATCGCCAACAGCATCACATCGAGCTGATCGCCTCGGAAAATTTCACCTACCCCGCCGCCATGGAAGCGCAGGGCAGCGTGCTCACGAATAAATACGCCGAAGGCTACCCGGCCAAGCGCTGGTATGGCGGCTGCGAATACGTCGATCAGGTCGAGACCCTCGCGATCGAGCGTGCGAAGCAACTCTTCGGCGCCGAGCACGCCAACGTCCAGCCGCACTCCGGCGCGCAGGCCAACACCGCCGTCTATGCCGCCGTTCTCCAGCCGGGCGACAAGGTCCTCGGCATGAACCTCAGTCACGGCGGCCACCTCACCCATGGCAACCCCGCGAATTTTTCCGGCAAACTCTACAGCTTCTGCCAATACGGCGTGCGCGAGGACAACGGCTTGATCGATTACGACGAGCTCGCCGCCGTCGCGCAGCGCGAGAAACCCAAGATGATCACCGTCGGCGCCTCCGCCTACTCGCGCATCATCGACTTCGCGAAGATGGGTGAAATCGCGCGGAGCGTCGGCGCGTATCTCTTTGCCGACATCGCGCACATCGCCGGTCTCGTGGCGTCGGGCCATCACCCGTCGCCGGTGCCGCACGCGGATTTCGTCACGACGACGACGCACAAAACCCTCCGCGGTCCGCGCGGCGGTCTCATCCTCTGCAAGGCCGCGCACGCGAAGGCCATCGATTCCGCCGTGTTCCCCGGCACACAGGGCGGCCCGCTGATGCACGTCATCGCGGCCAAGGCCGTGTGCTTCGGTGAGGCGCTCAAGCCCGACTTCAAGGATTACTCGGGCCACGTGGTGCAGAACGCGCAGACGCTCGCGGCCGCGATGACCGCGCGAGGCTACAAGATCGTTTCCGGCGGCACCGACAATCACCTCATGCTCGTCGATCTCCGCCCCAAGCTCCCGAATCTCACCGGCAAGGTGGCGCAGGAGACGCTCGATCGCGCGAACATCACCTGCAACAAGAACACCGTGCCATTCGAGACGCGTTCGCCGTTCCAAGCCTCGGGCATCCGCCTCGGCTCGCCGGCGATGACGACCCGCGGATTCCGCGCGGCCGAATTCGAACAGGTGGCCGCGCTGATCGACACCGTTCTGGTCGCGATCGGCACGGAAGGCGAAGCCGCCGCGCTGGCCGACGTGAAAGCCAAGGTCGTCGCGCTCACCGGCCGGTTCCCGCTGCCCTATCGCGTGTGACGGCGAACGACCCCGGTGCGGATGGTGACGAGCCCAAGACTCCCGCGCTGATTTCGCCGGGCCCGGCGCTCGCGCGCCCGGCCAACGCCGCCCGCCAGCGCGCCATCGTCGTCGGTGCGGTCATTGTCGCAGGAGTTTTGCTCTCGCTGCTCGGCTGGTCCATCGTCGCCAATAGCGAGACACGCCGCATCGATGCTGATTTTCAGAAGCGCGCTGCCGTGCAACTGCGGCTCGCGCGCGAGCGGCTGCAATTGCACGAGGAACTCGTCCGCGGCATCCGCGCGTATCTGGAAAACTCGACGGACGTCGAGCCGCAGGAATTTTCCGCCTACGTGCAGCTGCTGCTCGAACGCCTGCCAGCCTCGCGCGCATTCCAGTGGGCCCCGCGCGTGGCCCACGACCGTCGCGCCGCCGTGGAGGCAGCGATGGAAGCGGCCGGTCACACCAACTTCCGCATCTGGGAGCGCGAGGTCTCCGGCCAGCTCGGCACGCCCGCAATTCGCGCGCGCGAACGCCCCGAATACTGGCCCATTCTTTGGGTCGAGCCGCTCGCCGGTCACGAATTGTCTCTCGGCTTCGATCTGCACGAAAGTGTCGTCACGCGCCCGATGCTCGACCGCGCGCGCGCGGAGAAAACGCTGATGCTCAGCCCGCAGGTGCGCCTGATCCGCAGTCGCGACACCGACCGCGGCGCGGGCGTAATTTTCATCGAGCCGGTTTTTCGTCCCGGCGATCCCGCCGCGGCGGCCGATGGATTCTCCGGCTTCATTCAGGCAATCTTTTCCGTCGATCGCCTGCTGGCCCAGGTTCACGCCGAAATCCCGGACAACGCGCTCGACCTCGCCTATTACGACGACAGCGCCCAGTTCGAACACCTGCGTCTGCTCTATGCGCGCATCGACGGCCGCGAATACAGCGGCAGCGGCGACGCGGCCCCGCGCCCTTTCGACGCGCCGCCGTCCTTGCGCGAACGCGCCGGCGCCACGGGCGAAACCTTCCGCCTCGGCGGCCGGGACTGGCGCATCGTCATCACGCCGAACGCAGTCTGGCAGGAACGGCAGCGCACGCTGCTGCCCAAGCTCGTCCTCGGTGGCGAACTCGCGCTCACGGCGCTCGCCGCCCTCTTCGTCCATGCCTTACTCTCGCGCACGGCGAAAACGGAACGAATGGTCGCCCAGCGCACGTCCGAACTCGTCGAAAGCCGGCGCCAGCTGACCGGCCTGCTCGCGGACATGCCCGGCGCCGCGTATCGCTGTTCGCCAACCGAGCCGTTCTCCGTTCATTTCGTGAGCGACGGCGTGGAGGAATTGACCGGCTACGCGGCGCGCGACTTCATCGTCGGTGACCGCAAGTGGGCCGAGCTCGTCCACGGCGAGGATGCGCCGGAATGCCTGCGACGCATCACGGCCGCCGTCGAGCGCCACGAATCCTACGAGCTCGAATACCGCCTGCGCCACCGCGACGGCCAGACCCGCCACGTCTGGGAACGCGGCCACGGCGTCTATCGCGAGGACGGCAGTGCGCAATTCATCGAGGGGCTTGTGGTCGATGCGACCGCGCGCAAAGCCGCGGAATCGCGCGCCCGCGAATTCGACCGCCAGCTGCTCGAGACGCAAAAGCTCGAAAGCCTCGGTGTGCTCGCCGGTGGAATCGCCCACGACTTCAACAACATCCTCACTGCCGTCCTCGGCAACGCCGCGCTCGCCAAGCTCCAGCTGCCCGCGAACGCGCCGATCAAGCCGCAGCTCGAGCAGATCGAAATCGCGGCGCGGCGCGCCGCGGATTTGTGCGCGCAAATGCTCGCCTACGCCGGCCGCGGCACGCTCGCGCCGAGCCGCGTCGATCTGTCCGCGCTGGTGCGCGACACCGCCGCGCTCCTCGAGGTTTCCATTGGCAAGGGCACGCGGCTGCACCTCCACCTGCCGGTGCAGTTGCCCGCCGTGCAGGCGGATTCCACGCAGCTCCGCCAGATCGTCATGAACCTCGTGATCAACGCCGCCGAGGCAATCGGCGACCGCGCCGGCGCCATCACGGTCTCGACCTTTTCCCAGGCGATCACGGCGGCGGAGTTGCGACACGCGGTGCAGTGCCCGGAGTTGCCGGGCGGCACCTATGTTGGGCTCGAGGTGCGCGATAATGGCAGCGGCATCCCGCCGCAGACGCTCGCGCGGATGTTCGAACCGTTTTTCACCACAAAATTTTCCGGCCGCGGGCTCGGCCTGTCCGCCGTGCTCGGCATCGTCCGCAGTCACCGCGGCGCGCTGTTCGTCGAATCCGAGGTCGGCGCGGGCACGCGTTTCCGACTCTTGTTGCCCGCGGCCAGCGGCGAACTGACCGCGGCAGCACTCGCCGTCGGCGAGTCCGGCGCGAGTGGCGCAGCCGCGTTGCCGACCTTGAAAGGCACGGTGCTCATCGTGGACGACGAAAACTCCGTGCGCGAAATGGGTGGCATGGCGCTCCGCCACGCCGGGCTCGACGTGATGGAGGCAGCGGACGGCTTTGCCGCGCTCGCGCTGTGTCGTGATCATCCCGAGATGATCGATCTGGTGCTGCTCGACCTGACGATGCCCAACCTCTCCGGCGAGGAAACGCTGCGCCGGATGCGCATGCAAGGCGTGACGCAAAAGGTCATTTTGATGAGCGGCTACAGTGCCAACGAGGCGACGCGACGCTGTCAGCAGCTCGGCGCCGTGGCGTTCGTGCAAAAGCCGTTCGAACTCGCCTCGCTGCTCAAGTTGATCGGCGAGCACCTGAAGTGACGTGCGCCACACGTCCCGGCCACGCAACCGGTTCGATTTACCGGAGCCTGCTTGCAGGCGCCAGGCGCGCCCGCCGACGCGGGAGTTCTTGCAGAATCGCCTGCCCGCAGGCTCCGGTCCAAGGCTGCGACCGCCGGGGGCACGGTGCTAAACACACCGCCCCGTGAAACAGTCTTTGCGCGGCGGCGTCTTTTCTCCAACTTGACCCGCTCCCGTGTCCACGCCTGCCACTTCGCCCAAGCCGCTCTCGCTCGGCGTCATCTTCCTGACGCTCTACATCGACCTGATCGGCTTCTCGCTGTTCTTCCCGCTCGGACCGGAGCTGTTGCGTTATTACCTTGCGCATGAGCCGCAGGGTGGACTTTTCGCGGCGCTGTTCGCCCAACTGCAGGCGATCGCCACCACCGGGCATCTGCCGGAGATGGCCACGGCCGCACTTTTCGGTGGGCTGCTCGCCTCCGTGTATTCGTTCATGCAGTTTTTGTTTTCGCCGTGGTGGGGGGCGCGGTCGGATCGGATCGGCCGGCGACCCGTGCTGCTGCTGACGGTGGCGGGCAATGCGGCAAGTTTTCTCCTCTTGGTTTTCAGCGGCTCGTTCACCGTCTTCCTGATCAGTCGCATCGCGAGCGGCATCATGGGCGGCAACCTCGCGGTGGCCATCGCTGCGGTGGCCGATGTCACGACGCGCGAAAACCGCGCCAAGGGCATGGGTATCGTCGGCGCGGCGTTCGCCCTTGGCTTTCTCACCGGTCCGGCGATCGGCGGCCTCACTGCCGGCTGGAATCTGCTCGAAGCTCATCCCGGCCTCGCGCGGTTCGGCGTGCATCCGTTCAGCGTCGCCGCGCTCATCGGGCTCGCGCTGTGTGTGATCAACCTGGTGTGGGTCGCGGTGCGGTTTCACGAGACGCTCCCGCTCGACAAACGCGGCGGCACCACGACGCTGCGCGAGCGCAATCCGCTCCGCGCGCTCCTCACGCTGCCGGACCGCGCCATCCGCCGCGCCAACGTCGTGGGCTTCCTGCTCGTTTTTGGTTTCAGCTTTTTTGAAACGCTGATCACGTTCTTCACGGCCGACCGCTTCGGCTATTCGCCGCGCGATCTCGTGGGCGTGTTCGTGTTCAACGGCATCATCTCGATCATCACGCAGGGTTTCCTCGTGCGCCGCGCCGTGCCGGCCATGGGCGAAAAACGCGCGGCCCTGCTTGGCATTGCTCTGGTCGCGGCGGGCCTCGCCGGCATCGGGCTGAGCGTCGGCCTCGCGCGCTCGGTGCCGTTGATGTATGTGGCGCTGGCGTTTTGCGCGGTCGGCTCGGGCTTCGCCAACGTCGGCCTGTCGTCGCTGATTTCGCTCTACGCCTCGGCCGAGGAACAGGGCAAGGTCACGGGCATTTTTCGTTCCCTCGGTTTCCTCGCGCGCGCCGCCAGTCCGGCGGTGGCCGGGGTGTTGTTTTTCCAGTTCGGCGGCACGGTGACGTTCGCCATTGCGGGCGCACTGCTCTGCGTGCCACTGTCGCTTGGTCTGTCGCTGCCGCAGCCGCACAAGTGAGTTTTGTCTCCGCCATGTCCCGCCCCTTTCGCCGCCTGAGTGCGCTGCTCGCGGCCGGCGTCTGGTTGCTGCTGGCGGCGGGCTGCGTAACACGACCGGCGGGTTCCAGTGGCGACCGCGGGACCGTTTTCTCGCCGACGGACAAAACCGAAACTCTGCCCGCGCAGCTCGTCTCGAATTTTTTCCTGATTGAGTCGCGCCAGGCGGACGGACGCGTGCGCCGCTTCATGGTCGATACGGGTTCGTCGGTCAGCTACGTATCCGCCGAACTCGCAAGAGCCATCGCGCTGCGCGAACGCCCTGGTCGCACCGTGCGCGTCGAGTCCGCCAATGGCGGATTCATGACACTGCCGGCCGCCACGCTGCGCCGGCTCCAACTCGACGGCGTGACGTTCGAACGGGTGCCGGCGGCGGTGTTCGATTTCACGGAACTCTCCACGCATCTGGGCGTGAAGATCGACGGGCTGATCGCGTTTCCCGTGTTTCGCGACCATCTCGTCACCTTCGACTATCCGAACGCGCGCCTCGTCATCGCCCCGCAACCCGTGGCGGCCGCGCCAGTGATCAAGACCGATCCACGCGTGACGACGCTGGCCTTCAACAACGAACAGCGGGTGCCGTTCATCCCCGTGCAGATGGGCAATGAATCGTTCGTCGTGCTGATCGACACCGGCAGCGACGGCGCGCTGAGCCTCAATGCCACGGGCCTGCACCCGCGTTTTCAATTCGGTCCACGGACGGGCACCGTCGTCTCTTCGCTCGCCGGCGACCGTGAGCAGCTCGTCGGCCGGCTCGAACAGGACGTGCTGATCGGCGGGCACACGATCGCGCGGCCGATCGTCGATTTGACGCATCACGTGTCCGCCATCGGCGGCGAGCTGTTGCGTCATTTCACCGTGACGTTCGACCAGCGGCGCAACTACGTGACTCTCGCCCGGGAAGCCGAAGGCGCCGTGGTGATGGAGTCACGCCGCAGCACCGGCCTCGCACTGGCGCGTTCGCCGATCTACTGGCGCGTGCTCACGGTCGTGCCCGACACGCCGACGAGCCAGCTCGGTGTGCAGCCCGGTGAACTTGTCGTCCGCATCAACGGCGAACCGGTGGATCAATGGACCTACGAACGCTTCGCGAAGCTGCTCGCCTCGGCTGCGAAAGTGACCTTCACGTTCCTCGCCGGCACGCGCGAATTCGACCGCGAGATCCCGGTGTTCGATTTGGTGCCGTAGCGCAGCGCCGCGAAGCGGCGCGCGGTAAGCGATAAGCTTTAAGCGATAGGCTTAAAAACCCCGCCATTCCGAGTCCGAAGCTTTCCGCCTAAAGCTTACCGCCTATCGCTTTCTAAGCAGAAACGCGCCTGCGCCGTCGTGGCCGTCGATCCACGGGTAGGCGAGCACGTGGCGCTCCAGCGTCCAGGGCGTGCGCGCGTGGTGAATGAACTCCTGCACCACGGCTTCGTTCTCTTCGATCTCAAGGCTGCACGTGCTGTAAACCAACCGGCCGCCTTCGCGGACGAGGCGCGCGGCGGCGCGGAGGAACGCGAGCTGCTGTTTCGCGTGCTGGCCGAAATCCGTTTCGCGCAGGCGCCACTTCACGTCGATGCGGTGGCGCATCACGCCGGTGTTGCTGCACGGCGCGTCGAGCAACACGGCGTCGTAGATCTCGGGCAGATTGTATTCGCGGAAAAAGCGCGGGCCGGCTTCGAGCAGGTCGCCGGGCATGAGCGCGACTTGGACGCCGGGCGCGACGCGCGTGAGGTTTTCCTTCAGGCGATCGAGGCGCGGGCCGGGCTCGTCGAGGGCGGTGAGCCGGCCGGTTTGCATGACGTCGGCGATGGCGAGGCTCTTGCCCCCGGGCGCGGCGCAGGCGTCGAGGATCGTCTCGTTGGGTTGCGGCGCGAGGAGCTCGATGCAGAGGCGGGTCGAGGGGTCCTGCAGGTAAAGCGCGCCCTGGCGGGCGAGGTCACGCACTTCTTCCCAGTGTCCGCCTTTTACTTCGAAGTAGCCCGGCCACTTGGTCGGCGCGAGAAATTCGGGCGGCGCCATTTCGGGCAGGCGCCAGCGCGCGTAAACCGGTGCGGGTTGCTGGTTCCATTCCAGCAAGGTGCGCGTCGGTTCGGCGCCGAATTCCTTTTCCCACCGGGTCACCAGCCAGGCCGGGTGTGCGTAGGCGGTCGCCAGCTCAGCGGGCCTTTCGGCCAGACGGGGGGCGAGCTTGCGCGCCACGGCGTTGACCAGTCCGGCTTCCTTTTGGCTGGCGACGGTTTTGGCCTTTTCGACCGCGTGGTGGACGACCTGCGCGGTTTCGGCGCCGCCTTCGAGCATTTCGAACCCGGCGACGAAAAGCAGAGCTCGCACTTTCGTCCGGGGCGCGTGGGCCATGAGCCCGGCCAGCGCGGAATCGAGGCGGTCCGCCCATCGCACGACACCATAGAATAGGTGCTGCGCGCGGGCGCGTTCCTGCGGCGCCAGACCAGGCGTAAGTTGTTCCAACAAAACATCCACGCGCTCCTGGGTCGCGAGCCAGCGCTCGGTGAGCAGGACGGCGGTTTCCCAACCATCGGAACCGGGTTTGAGAGGACGTGGACGGGGCTTGAGAAAACCCTGTTTGACAGGTTTGGGCATTACGGCCTCAACTAATCGGTTCACCGACTCGCTACGCAAATATGAATTCCGAGGCTGTTACTGCTATCATCTCCAAAAATCCCGCCCTTAAAGCGTCGAAAGCGAAACTGGAGGCGATGGAGCCCGGTTCCTACGTGATGCACCGAAGCTGGGGCTTCGGGCAGATCAAGAGCTACGACGAGTCGGCCAACCGCCTGCTCATCGACTTCAAGGGCAAGAAGTCCCACGCGATGGACCCGGCGTTCTGCGTCAACACGATGGAGGTCCTGCCGGCCAAGCACATCCTCGCTCGCAACGAGACCGAGCCGGCCAAGGTCAAGCAGCTGATCGAGGAGAACCCCGTCCAGCTCGTCATCGATACCCTTTCCGCCTACCCGAACCAAGCCGCCTCCGCCGTCGAGCTCGAATCGACCCTTGCGCAGGTGATCGGCGAGGAAAAATTCAAGCGCTGGTTCGCCAACGTGAAGAAGCAGCTCATCAAGGACCCGCGCGTCGGCGTCCCGGCCAAGAAGACCGAAGTCTATGTCGTGCGCGACGAGCCGGTTTCCGCCGAGGACGAGATCCTCGAAGCCTTCGGCGCGACGCGCTCCGCCCGCCGGCGCATCACGCTGGCCGAGGATCTCCTCGCCGCCTCGATCAAGGAGGAGTCCAAGCCGGCCCTCCAAAGCGTCCTGACCGGGCTGATCGAGGCCGTGCGCGACAGCAACCAGATCGACGCCGCCGAGCGCCTCTACGGCGCCTTTGTGCGCGATGAGCTTTCCCGCATCCTCGGCCACGACGCCAGCTCGCACAACCCGCCGCAAGCGGAGCTGATCAAGGAAGTCCGCGGCCTCAGCGCCATCGCCGAAAAGATCCCAGTTCACTTCCAAGGCCGTTTCCTCGACCTCGTGAAGGAGACGCACCCGCTCGAGTGGCGCGAAATCGTCTTCGCGCTCCTGAAGACCTCGCAGGGCAAATTCACGACCGAGTGCATCAACTTCCTCGTCGAGCACGGCCAGTCCGACGAACTCGCCACGACGCTCGTGCGCTGGAAGACGGAGCAAAATCTCCGCGCGCCGGTGCTCCTCTGGGTGATCAAGAATCGTCACTCGAAGAAGTTCGCCAAGCTGCTCAACAACCTCATCACGCCGCGCCTGCTCTCCGCGATTTTCTTCGCGATCGATTACGAGGCGCTGCAGTCCGCCGGCACACGCCGCATCCCGCTGGCCGAGGCATTGAGCGACGATCCGGACCTCATCTCCGACCTGCTCGCCACCGCCGACACCGAGACCGCGCGCGACCTCGCGAACACGTTGCTCCTCAACCAAGGCTTCGAGGAACTGACGAAGAAGTCGCTCCTCGCACGCTTCATCAAGCTGTTCCCCTCGCTCCAGGCGCTCGTCGCCGGCGACGCCGAGGCGAAGGACGAACAGCTCCTCGTCTCGCGCAGCAGCTACGAGAAGAAACGCGTCGAATACGAGGAGATCGTCTCGAAGCGCATCCCCGACAACTCGAAGGCCATCGCCACCGCCCGTGAACACGGGGACTTGCGCGAAAATTCCGAGTTCAAGATGGCGAAGCAGGACCAGTCCGTGCTCATGGCGCAAAAAGCGCAGCTCGAGCGCGACCTCGCCCGCGCGCGCATCACCGATTTCGCCGACGCGACGACCGACCAGATTTCCGTCGGCACGATCGTCGATCTCCGCGACGTCTCGAACGGCAAGGCCGTCCGCTACACCGTCCTCGGCGCGTGGGATTCCGATCCGGACAATCACGTCATCGCCTACAAGACCCCGCTCGGCCAAGCGCTGCTCGGCAAGAAGGTCGGCGAGCACGTGAAGCTCAAGATCGCCGGCGCAAACCACGAATATCAAGTCGCCGGCATCAGCCGCTACGCCGAAGCGAAGGCCTGACCAAACCGCCAGCGCTGGTCTCCGACCGGCGAAAACAACTTCCGCCCGCCGCACCCCGGCGGGCTTTTTGTTGGCCATAGCCAGGGTTGAGCGCAGGTCCGCGCCGCACGCCGCGGCAAAACTAGGAACGCGGCGGCCCTTGCTGCGCTCAATGTTTCACCGCGAAGGCGCTCGCTGCTTGCGAACCTCGCCGGGGTGGGGGCCCCCGGGCACAAGATTTCAATCTTCACCTTCTTCATCGGACTCGCCGAACGCTGCTCGTCGTTCGTCCCCTACGCTGCACACCCCAGCGCCAAACGGCTTTTTATTTGTCACCCTCTGCGGTTCGCCGAAGCTCGGCGGACCCACTGCCGGCATGTTTTTCAAAGGCCTGCTCATCGGTTTCGCGATCGCCGTCCCGGTCGGCCCCATCGGGTTCCTGTGTCTGCGGCGCACGCTCGTCTATGGCCGGGTAACGGGCTTCGTTTCCGGTCTCGGCGCGGCCACGGCCGACGCCTTCTACGGGCTCGTCGCGGCGCTCGGGCTGACCGCCATTTCGTCGTTTCTCATCCGCATGGAAATGTGGCTGCAGCTCGGCGGCGGGCTCTTTCTCGTCGCGCTCGGTCTCAAGACCGCGTTCGCCCGGGCGCCCATTGTTGCCGACCCGGCCTGCGCCCCGCCCCCGCCGAAGCAACGCAGCTGGCACGCGGCGTATCTTTCCACGCTCGCGCTGACGATCACCAGCCCGGCGACCGTGCTGGCGTTCCTCGCCATTTTTGCCGGCCTCGGGCTCGGCGCGGGGGTCGATAGCCACCTGCACGCTTTGGAACTCGTCGGCGGCGTTTTCACCGGGTCGGCATTATGGTGGCTGGCGCTGAGTCTCGGCGCCGGAATCCTGCGCGACCGTCTTCATGCGAACACGCTGCACGTGATGCATGTGATTTCGGGATTGTGCATCACCGCGCTCGGCGGCTGGCAACTCAGCCTCGCGATGCGCACCTTGCTGGGCTGACGCCCAGGACCCGCGCGCATCCGGCGGGCGGGCTCGAGGCAGGATCACGCCGGGGCGTGGCGAATTCAGTCGAACGCTGTGCCGAGAAACTTCTGATAGTGTTCGCCCAGCAGCGGCACGGGTTTCATCTCTCCACCCACAGCCGCGACCAGGCCCATGACCCACAGCACGACAAGGCCGACCCACAGGACGGGAATCGCGATCCAGCCGATGAACGGAATCAGCACCAGCACCCAGTTCGCCACTCCCGCGAGCACGAAGGACAGGTAAATGCCGAGCGCCTGGCGCAGGTGGTAGGAACCAAGCCGCGTCTTCTTGTTTCCGTGGATGACGAGCGCGACGATCCAGCCGATGATGGTGAGGTAGCTGACGATCGCGACCGTTTTGTCTTCAGCAACAGCGACCGGAGTCGCGACAGGAGGAGGATTGGTGGCGTCCATGGAATCGAGGGTGTGCCTCTGTTGTGACGTGCGTCGAGCCCGCGGTCAATGCACCGCTCCGGCCCGCAAAAAGAGATTCCTCGCCTCGCCGCGGCGCGCCGCCTACACGTTGCGCCGCTTTGTGAACACTTCCTGGGACAGCTTGAAGATCCTCTCCGACTCGACGCGCCTGCGTCTCCTCGCGCTGCTGTTCAAAGAGGAACTCTCGGTCGCCGAACTGCAGGAAATCCTCGGCATGGCGCAGTCGCGCATCTCGTCGCAACTCGCATTGCTCCGCCAGGCGGGCTTTGTCTCCGACCGCCGCGAAGGCAAAAAAGCCTTCTACTCCCTGCGCGCCACGCTCGCCCCGAAGCAACACGCGCTGCTCAAGGCCGCCTGCGAATCCGTCGCCGATCTGCCCGAGTCGAAGGAAGACCGCGACAACCTCGATCGCATTCTCCAAAAACGCCGCCGCGTCTCGGAACAGTATTTCAATCTCATCGCTGGCCGCCTCGGCAAAGGCTACTGCCCCGGCCGCTCGTGGGAAGCGCTCGGCCACCTCGCGCTGCGACTCGTGCCCGCGATCACGGTCGCTGACCTCGGAGCCGGTGAGGGCCTCGTCTCGCAACTGCTCGCCCACCGCGCCGAGCGCGTTTGGTGCATCGACAGTTCGCCGAAGATGGTCGAGGTGGGCACCGAACTCGCGAAGAAAAACGGCCTCGCCAATCTCTCCTACAAGCTTGGCGACATCGAACAAGTGCCGCTCGCGGATAGGTCCGTCGATCTCGCCATCCTTTCGCAGGCACTGCACCACGCCGCGCACCCGCAGACCGCAGTGGACGAAGCATTCCGCATTCTCAAACCCGGCGGACAGCTGCTCGTGCTCGATTTGCGCGAGCATAATTTCGAAAAAGCCCGCGAGCTCTACGGCGACCTCTGGCTCGGCTTCAAGGAGAGCGCGCTGCACAGTTTCCTGAAAAAATCCGGCTTCCAAAAAGTCGAAGTCACCGCCGTCGCCCGCGAGGAAAACGAGCCATTCTTCGAAACGCTGCTCGCGAGCGGCCTCAAGTCCGCTCGCTGAACGCGATTCGCGGCGAGACGATCGGGAGCGATTGAATTGCATTGCCGCCTCCCCGAGCCCCGGCGAATTTTTTGCGGGCCTTTGATGATCCTCCGGCATCGCTTCCTCTCCGTCCTTCTCGTTTCACTTTCGCTTCTCGGCAGCTTCGTTCGCGCCGCCGACCCCGCGCGACCGCAGATCGGCCCGCCGCCCGAGTGGGTCAACGTTCTGCTCCAAGCCGATCTCGCCGCCGAGAGCCGCGCGCCGATTGTCGAGTCGGGCACCGGACGCGACTTCCTCCACTTCGACGAGCAAACGAACCTCGCCAGGCAGACGCGCACGTTCCACACGGTTTACCGCATCACGTCGCAATCCGGCCTGAGCGACGGCGCGCAAATCTCCCGCAGCTTCGATCCAAGCTACGAAGCCCTCGAGTTTCACTCGATCCGACTTTGGCGCGACGGGGCGGCACAGGACCGACTCGCCGGCGCCGAGATTAAAGTCATCCAGCAGGAGCGCGATCTCGAGCGCCAGATGTTCAACGGCCAGCTCTCCGCTATCGTCGTCCTCGCCGACGTGCAGGTCGGCGACATCGTCGAATACTCGCTCACCACGCGGGGAGCCAATCCGGTCTTCGCGGGAAAATTCATTGACGCCACCAACACCGACTGGTCGTCGCCTACCCGTTTTCAGCAAACCCGCATCCTCGTTCCGCCCGGTCGCACCTTGTATGTGCGGCAACATGGCGAGACGCCCGTCACCGCCGCGACGCGGCGACTGCCCGACGGCACAACGGAGCACACGTGGAACTTGCGCGACCTTTCCGCGCTGACGTCCGATGCCGACACGCCCAGCTGGCACGTCCAATATGGTTATCTCGAATTCAGCGAGTATGCCGACTGGCTCGCCGTGCGGGAGTGGGCGCAGCCGCTTTACGAACTTCCCGCGAGCGATCCTGCGATCCGCGCCAAGGCCCAGGCGCTCACCGCGCCCGCACGCACCGCCGAGGCAAAAATCCTTGCGCTGCTCGACTTCGTCCAGCGCGACGTGCGCTATCTCGGATTTGAACTCGGCGCCAACTCCCACCGTCCCCACGCGCCCACGCAGGTGTTCCAGCAACGCTTCGGTGACTGCAAGGACAAGGTCATGCTCTTCCGCGCCCTCCTCGCCGAGGTCGGCGTCACCGCGCATCCGGTGCTCGTGCACACCTATCGGGAGCGCAAACTCGATGAACGTCTGCCGAGCCCTTACGCGTTCAACCACGTCATCGCGCTCGTTGAGCTGGACGGCGAACGTTACTGGCTTGATCCGACGCAATCCTACCAACGCGGCAATCTCCGCGCCCGCGACGCCATCTACGAGAGTAAGGGGCTCGTGATTCGCGCTGATGCGCCGGCGGGGCTCGAGATCATCCCCAGCCGCCCGGAAGCAACCTACCGCCGCGAGGTCGTTGAGTCCTATTCCTACACGGACATCGATCAACCGGGCACGTTGCGGCTGACCTACCGCTATTTTGGCGCCGGGGCCAACAGCGCGCGCTCCTATCTCGCAAATAATTCCAGGAGCGAAATCGTCCGCGACCTGATCGACCGTCATGCGCGCAACCATGCGGCGCTCGCCGCCGCCGCACCGCTCCGCAGCCGCGACGATCCGGAACGCAACGAGATCGAAATCGAGCTCGATTGCACGGTGCCCAGCCTGTGGACGATTGATCCCGCGAACCCAACGGCTCGCGAAGCTTCATTCTATCCGTGGACCCTGCAAAATTTCATCGCCCACCCCGACAACATCACGCGTCGTTCTCCGCTCGCCCTCGATCACCCGACCACGCAAACGGTCCGCATCGAAGTCACACTTCTCGGTGAGTGGGAACTCCGCGACACCGACCGCGAGATCTCCACCGATTGGTATGCCTTCACCTCCCGCATTCGCTACGCCGCGCAGAAGCTGACGCTAGACTACGCGTGGCGCTCGCGTTCCGACCATGTGCCCGCATCCGGCATGCAGACCCACATCGCCAAGCTCGCTGAGATCCGCAAGACCACGGGCTACACGCTCGCGTGGAACACCGCGGCGGCTCCGACGGCGGCCGCCGCCCCGCAGGAATTCTCGCTGAATCGGCGCACCACCGCACTCGTGCTCGCCGTCCTTGTCGGCTTCGTGGTGTTCGGCCGCTGGCTCAACGCGCGCGCCGCTCAGCCACCCTTGTTGAACGAAGCGGGGCGCTTCGCCGGTATCAGTGGTTGGCTCCTGTTGCCCGCCATCGGCCTCATTTTCCGGCCGGTCCTCATCGTCACTCAATTGAGTTCCTCCGCGACGGTCTATTTCGACGAGCGCACATGGGCCGCGCTGACCACCGCCGGCCTGGAGACCTACCAGCCTGCCGTGGCCGTGCTCGTTGCCTGCGAACTCGTGGGCAATTCCACGTTGCTCATGCTGGTGTTCCTCACGGGGTTCTTTTTCTTTCGGCGCAAGCAACAGGCTCCGGCCCTTTACATCGCGCTGCTGTCCTACCAACCGGTGCTCCTGGCGCTCGACATGCTCGGCACCGCCTTGGTGATTTCCGGACAAAAGCCGGACCCGGAGATGATCAAGAGTCTCCTGCAAAGCCTCGTGGCCGCGGCAATCTGGATTCCGTATTTCCTGAAATCCCAACGCGTGCGCGCGACTTTCACCCGCTAGTTTTCGCCGGAGCTTTGCCTTCGTCGGCCGAAAGTCGCCCGCGGGCGGACGCCGGAAATCACTCCCTCGCCACGATGAATCGCGGGCCATCTCGCATCGGCGATCTTGCGAGCGCATGCGGTCGCTTTGGTCCAGTTCACCTTCACGAGCTTCTCGGTCGCGGCAATGATCACGTTTCGGCAGGTTGTGGGAGCCGCCGTTCTTCTACGCGACGGTCCCTGGCCGCGGATGACCGCGCTTTCGTGTGATTCGTGTGTTTCGTGGACCAAACGGATTGAACTGGTCTGGGACAACCCGTCCTACCGCGAAGTGCCCGCGCCATGCCGCGAATTTCACCGGTGCTTGCACCCGCATGACGCTTGCCGGCGATGCAGGAGCCGGACCTACTCCCGTCCGTGCCGACCCCGACGCCACCTTCTCCGTCGGCCCTTGGCTCGATGCAGCAATGGGGAAGCCGCCTCCGTCTGCACTGGTTGATCAAGATGATCGGCACGACGGGCGGCATCGCGGTGTTTTTCTGCATTTACTTCTGGTTGCTGCGCCATCCCATCCGACCGGTCACGGTCATGCCGCTGCTGCCGGGGGATGACGCGATCCCCTTTCAGCCGGCGCTGTTGCCGTTCTACTTTTCGCTCTGGTTCTACATTTCCCTGCCTGTCGCGCTGCTGAATACGCGCCGTGAACTCGCTTCGCATGGGCTCGCAGCCGTCGTCCTGAGCGTCGCTGGCTTCAGCGTTTTTCTGCTTTGGCCCACCGTCGTGCCGGCGCGCACCGCCGATTGGTCGTTGCATCCGTCGTGGTCGTTTCTGCAGGAAATCGACGCCGCCGGCAACGCGTGTCCGTCCCTGCACGTGGCCTTCGCCCAGTTGGCGGCCGTCTGGCTTCACCGCGTTCTGCGGCAAATGGACGCCGGCCGGACCGCGCTCCTCCTCAATCAACTTTGGTGCGGCGCGATCGTCTATTCGACGCTTGCCACGCGGCAACACGTCTTGCTCGACGTCTTGAGTGGCGCGGCGCTGGGCGGCGTCGTGGCCGCGGCGCATGTCCGTTGCCTGCGCACCCGCGCAAATCAACTCGACGCGAGCTGCGCTGCCGTCGGCACGACACACTTGTAGCCAGCGCGCGTCAGCCGCCCAAGCACTTCGCGCACACCCTCGACCCGGATGCCCACGGGCACGCCCGGTCCTTCGTGCAACAGCAGGATATTACCCGGCGCCAGATGACGCAGCACCCGATCCGCGACCGCGCCGGGTGACGTGCTCCAGCCCTCCAAGCCGCGCGCGGTCCAATCGATCGGCGCAAGCCTACGGGATTTCAATACGCTCTGCAGCCACGGACTCTTTTGATTGCCCGGAGTCCGGAACCGCGTGGCCGAAATCCCGAGGCGGCAAAAAATGTCCGTGGCCGCGTCGAGCTCGCGGCGCACTCTTCCCGGCGTCGCGCACCAGAAAGTCCCGATCGGATGCGTGTGCGTGTGGTGAGCGATCTCGTGCCCGCCCGCCACGATGGCGTGAACGAGCGCCGGATGCGCGGCCGCTTTTTGCCCGATGAGGAAAAAGGTCGCCCGCGCCTGATGCTCCGCGAGCAATTGCAGGATCCGGGGCGTATCCTCGGCGTCCGGGCCATCATCAATCGTCAGCCACACTTCGCGGCCGGCCGTGATGAAGCGCCGCGGCGCGCGCAAGGTGCCCTGCGCGTGCGGCATGAAGACGTGATAGGCGAGAATCGCATCGGGCACGAACCAGCAGGCCACCGCGACGGCCCAAGCGGAATCGGCGAGCAGGAGCGCCGCGACCTTACCGCCGAGATTGAGCAGGAGCCACACGCGACGAGCCTACAATCAATCCGGCCAGTCACAAGCCGCGCGATTCGCATCGCGCCGTCGCTCGAGAGGAAAACGAACTTCTCCTTGAGGCGCTGCTCGCAAGGCGTGTCGCCGCCGTGCGCTCACGCGCTTCGTCCCGGTTCGCTAGCAAGATATCGCAATTCGCGGCCCCGCGACGCAGCATTCGGCTAACCACACCCATGCTTCCCTTGCGCCGCTGGCTCCTCGCTTCGCTCACCCTCGTCGGGGCGTTCTCGTCCTCTGCCGCCGAATACAGGGTGGATCGCAATCACTCGAACCTCGGGTTCGCCGCGCCCATCTTGGGCGGACTTTCGAAAGTGCATGGCAAGTTCACCGATTTCACGGTGGAGCTGAAATTCAATGCCGCCGATTTGGCCGACTCCGAAATCCGCGCGGTGATCAAGCCGGCGTCGATCGATACCGGCATCACCGATCGTGACGAACACCTCCGCGGAGATGATTTCTTCATGGTCGCGACATTCCCCGAAGCGGTCTTCGAAAGCACGAAAATCGAGGCAGCCCCGGGTGGCTATATCGCTCACGGCAAACTGACGATCCGCGACGTCACCAAAGAGATCGACGTCCCGTTTGCCGTCACCGGCCGCTCGGAAAAGGCAGACGAAAAAGGAAAGCTCGAGACGCTCGGTTTCATCGCCCGCGCGACGATCGATCGCCGTGATTTTGGCATGGTGTGGAAACATAGCATCGACCCGCTATTCGTCGGCGATCTGATCGAACTCGAAATCACGATCGTGACGCGACCGCGGCGGATGCCGTGAGCCTCCCTCGCTCGCCTCAGGGTTGGCGCCGCCCATCACGGCGGCCCCGAGCGCCCCTTTTCCCGCGCACCGTTCCTCGCCTCACTCGCTCGTCATGATGAACAGCGGGCGCATCTCAAAGCTGCGATACTGCGGACGCAGACGGTCGATGTTGTAGTCCTTGTTCACGTTCACGAGCTTCTTGGTCGAGGCGATGATCTCGATCGGCAGATTGTCGTAGCGGCCGTTCTTCAACGCGACGAGCCGGCCGTGAATGCCCTGCATGATGAGGTCGAGCGCGAGATTGCCGTAGGCCATCGGCACGACGGAATCGATCGCGTCCGGATCGCCGCCACGCACGAGATAGCCGAGCCGCTGGTTGATGCAGTCGATCCGCTTGCCCTGGTTGAATTGCGGCGAAAGGTCCTTCAGCCGCGACGCCACCATGTCACCGATGCCGCCGAGCTTGGCGTGCCCGAACATGTCCTTCTCGGCGCTTTCATACACCATTTCCTCGCCCTCGAACTGCGCGCCCTCGGACACGAGCACGATGGAATACTTGCTCGGATTCTTCATCCGATCGGCGACGAGCAGCTCCGTCAGGCGCTCGATGTTGAATTTCCACTCGGGAATCACGCAGCGGTTCGCCGCGCCGGCCATCGTGGGCAGCATCGCGGTGAACCCGGCGTAGCGCCCAAAGACTTCGACGACGAGGAAGCGCTCGTGTGAACCGGCGGAGGTGCGGAGCGTGTTGATCAGGCTGATCGTGCGCGACACGCACGTGCTGAAACCGATGCAGTAGTCCGTGCCGGGGACGTCATTGTCCATCGTCTTCGGAATCGCGATCACCTTCACGCCCTTCTGAAAAAGATGCACCCCGTAGCTCAGCGTGTCGTCGCCGCCGATCGGAATCATGTAATCGATGCCGAGCCACTCGAGATTCTTGAGCACCTCGGGGGTGAGGTCGTTGATGTCCTTGTTGTAAGTGCTGCGCAGGTGCTCGGGGACGCTGGCCTTCGGCACGTGGCTCGGGCGCGTGCGCGAACTGTGGAGAAACGTGCCGCCGGTGCGGCCCGCGCGATTGACGATCTCCTCGGTGAGGTGGACGAAATACTCGCTGTTGTCGTGATCCTTCTCGCGCACCATCGAGACGAGTCCGTTCCAACCCTTGCGGATGCCGACGACCTTGTAACCTTCGCGCAACGCGCGGATCGTGACGGCGCGGATCGCCGGGTTGAGTCCGGGGACGTCGCCGCCGCCCGTGAGAATGCCGATGACACCTTTCGAGGGAATGTTGCTCATGTGAAAAAATCTCCTGCGCGCGTCGCTGCGGCGCGCCGCGCACCGCCCCAGAGGACGGGCGCACGACGTAGCTAGCAGTTCGCAGCGCCTTCTTCAATCAGCCT
Organism: Opitutus sp.; assembly: GCA_013821985.1. Lineage (GTDB taxonomy): Bacteria > Verrucomicrobiota > Verrucomicrobiia > Opitutales > Opitutaceae > Didemnitutus. The sequence goes on along the minus strand of PNJQ01000001.1, from coordinate 22,826 downwards.
GAATCGCCGCCGGCGGTCAGCAGCGCGGGAAAACTTCCGCAGCAAGCCCGCTAACATCACGCAGAACGAAACGCGCCTGCGGGTCGCGCCCCACCTCCCCGCGGCGCAGCTCACAACGCCCGCGCCCGCTCACTCCACCGCCACATGCCGCTGATAGAACGCTTCGACCAGCGCCGCCGTTTTCTTCGAATCGGTCTGGGCGAGGGCGTCGGAGGCGAGTTTTTCGGCATCGCTGAACTTCATCGCGCGGATGACGAACTTCACCGCCGGGATCAGCGGGGGAGTCATGCTGAGTTCGTCCACGCCCAGGCCGATGAGCAGGGGGGCGAAAATCGGATCGCCGGCCATTTCGCCGCAGACGCTCACCTTGATCCGCGCGTGGTGCGCGGCGTCAATCACCTGCTTCAACACGCGCAGCACCGCCGGGTGAGCGGGGTCATAGAGATGCGCGATGCGATTGTTGCCCCGGTCGATCGCGAGCAGGTATTGGATGAGATCGTTCGTCCCGATGCTGAAGAACTGGCAGTGCGGCGCGAGAATATCGGCGGCGATCGCCGCACTCGGGATCTCGATCATCGTGCCGATGCGGATTTTTTCGTCGAAGGCCTGCCCGCGGGCGCGCACCTCGGCCTTCGCTTGCTCGAGCAGCTGGTTCGCCGCCGCGAGTTCCTCGGCGCAGCCGATCATCGGATACATCACTTCGACCTTGCCGTGCGCGCTGGCGCGAAGGATGGCGCGCAGCTGCTCCTTGAACAGCTCCGGATGCTCGAGGCAGAGGCGGATCGCGCGGAAACCGAGAAACGGATTCGCCTCGGGGCCGATGAGCTGCGGGTTGCCGGGGAGCGGCTTGTCGCCCCCGATGTCGAGCGTGCGGATCGTCACCGGCGCGGGCGCAAGCCCTTCGACGATGGCGCGATAGTTCGCATACTGCTGCTCCTCCGTCGGCATGCGGGTCGAGCTGAGATAAAGGTATTCGGTGCGGTAAAGCCCCACACCGTCCCCGCGGTATTGCTTCACGAGCGCGACCTCGTCGGCTTTCTCGATGTTGGCGCGGAGCGTGACATGCACGCCATCGATCGTCTCCGACGGCAGCTCGTTGGCGGTCATCAGCCGCGATTCGAACGAACTCTTCTCCTTCTGGATTTTTCCGTAACGGAAAAGCGTCGCCTGAGTCGGATTGACGACCACCACCCCCTCGTAGCCGTCCACGATCAGCCAGTCACCGTCCTTCACCCGCTGCGTCAGATCGCGCGTCCCGACGACCGACGGAATCTTCATCGACCGCGCGACGATCACCGCGTGACTCGTGCGACTGCCAGCATCGGTGACGATGCCGAGCGCGGCGCTGCGATCAATCCCCGCCGCCTCCGAGGGCGACACGTCCTGCGCAACGATGATGCGTTTTTCGACGAGCTCCGTGAGCTGCATTGCCGTCTGGCCGAGCAGCGTGTGCAGCAGGCGGCGCGTGACGTCCTTGATGTCGGCCGCGCGCTCGCGGAGATACTCGTCGTCGATCTCGGCGAACGCCGCAATGTAGCGCTGCGCGATCGTGTTGAAGCACGTCTCGATGTTCAGCCCCGTCGTCTCGAATTCGCGGATCGTCTCGCTGATGAGCGCCTGGTCCTCGAGCACCATCTGGTGCGCGTCGAAGATGAGCGCCTCGTCCTCGCTGAGATTCTTCGAAACCTGCTGGCGAATTTTCGCGATTTGCTGGCGGGTGGTGACGAGCGCCTGTTCGAAGCGCGCGATTTCGGCCATGCGCTTCGCGGGCTCGACGGTGTAACGCGGGATCTCGAGCTCGTTCTGCAGGTAGAGAAACACCTGCCCGTAAGCGATGCCACGCGATGCGGCGATGCCCCGGATGACGGTCTCGGTTGTGCCGCGGAGGTCCATGGGTCGGAGGACGATTAACTTCCCGGCGCACCGGCCGGTCAATGCGGAACTAGGTCAACCGTGTCACGATCACGTCAGCCGCCGGACCCCAAGACTCGCGAATCACCCGCGTCACTTCATCGGTCGGTGCCGCCTCATCGAGCAAGGCGAAGCACGCGCTGCCGCTGCCGCTCATGCGCGGCGCGAGTCCGAAGGCGTGCGTGAGCCGGGCGAGCAGCACCGGCAGCGCGAGGTATTTCTCGAATGCCGCCGGCTCCATGTTGTTGAACAGAATTTTCTCCACCGCCGCGTCGCCCGCGAGCCACGACGCCAGCCGACCCTCGGCCTCGGCCACCGGCAGATAATCTCCGCCGCGCGCCACCATCCGCGCGTAGGCCCACGGCGTGGCGATGCCAAACGCGGGCTTGAACACGATCACGCGCCGCCCGCTCAGCCGCGCACGGCCCGCCTCCGGCAGCGTCTCCACGCGCTCGCCCCGCCCGCGCATCACGACCGGCGCATTTTGCAGAAACAACGCGCAGTCCGACCCGAGCTGCGCTGCCATCGCCGCGAGATCGGTCTCGCTCGCGCGTCCACCCGCGAGCTGGTTCAGCGCGCGCAACGCGGCCACGGCATTGCTGCTGCCTCCACCCAGCCCGGCGCCCAGCGGGATGCGTTTCGTGAGCTGAAATTTCGCCCCGCCACCCCAGCCCGTCGCCCGCGCGAATAGTTTCGCGGCCCGCAGGATCAGATTCGTTTCGTCCCGCGGCACCTCGGGCAGCTCGCATGCGAGCGTAAATCGGCTGGCTTCTTCCTTCGCTGCGGCATCCGCGCCTCCCAATGCCGCTCCTTCCGCGACCAGTTCGTCGCCGAACTCCAACGGCGCCGCAACGGAGACGAGGTCGTGAAATCCGTCCGCGCGGCGTCCCGTGATCGCGAGGAACAGATTGATCTTGGCGGGGCTGAAAACCGTGACGCGCATGAATCGCCGAACACTAATGCACGTTTCGGCCCGCGCGTCCTAGTCCAAATTATCCGGCCGTTTCCTGATGCCGTGCCGCGAATTCTCGCTTTGAATCGGACGCATTCGTGTTCATTAGTGATTCTCCCGTTCCGCCCCCGCATGCCCTGCGACCTGATCCTTGCCCTCGACGTCCCCTCGCGCGAAGAAGCCGCCCCGATCCTCCGCCAACTGCGCGGCCAGCTCCGCTGGGTCAAGGTCGGCCTCCAGATGTTCACCGCCTACGGGCCGAACTACGTGCGCGAGGTCGCCGGCATGGGCTTCGATGTCTTCCTCGACCTGAAGCTGCACGACATCCCCAACACCGTCGGCAAGGCCGTCGAGTCGCTCGGCCCTCTCCCGATCAAGATGCTCACGCTGCACACCGCCGGCGGCAGCGAGATGATGCGCGCCGCCGTGGCCGCGCAGCAGAAAACCAATCCCAACCTGCTCCTCCTCGGCGTCACCGTCCTCACGTCGATGGACACCGCCGGGCTCAACGAAATCGGCGTCGCCGGCGCCGCCGAACAACAAGTCGAACGCCTCGGCCGCCTCGCCGCCGCGTCCGGCATGCGCGGACTCGTTTGCTCGCCGCTTGAGGTCGCGCTGCTCCGCCGCGCGCTGCCGGCCGACCTGCAGCTCGTCACGCCGGGCATCCGCCCCGCGAGCGAACAAGGCTCCGACGACCAGAAACGCGTCATGACGCCCGCCGACGCCGCGCGCGCCGGCTCGAGCTACATCGTCGTGGGCCGCCCGATTTTGAAAGCCGCCGACCCCGCCGCCGCCGCGCGTGCGATTCTCGCCGAACTCGAATCGGCGAAAGGCTGAAGAACTGAAAAACTGAAGGCTGAAGGCCCGAAGCTTTCGCCTAACTCTCACTCGCCATCTTGCCGCAATACTTTTCGCCGCCACCCGTGTCCAAGAGCGCACTCCCCATGCCCCACCGCACATCGCCGCGCATCAAGTTCAGGCCTTCAGCCTTTCAGTCCTTTAGCCTTTCCTCATGAGCCGCACCGCCGCCATCCTCCTTGCCGCCGGCAGCAGTCGCCGCATGGCCGGAGCCGTCAACGATAAGATCCTCGCTCCGCTCGCCGGCAAACCCGTCTTCGCGCACTCCGCCGCGACTTTCTTCCGCAGCGGCGTGGTTGACTTCTTCATCGTCACCTACCGCGACCAGCGCCAGATGGTCGAACTCTCCGCCTACGCGCCCACGCCCACGCTTTTTGTGCCCGGCGGCGCCGAGCGGCAGGATTCTGTTGCCGCCGCGCTCGCCGAGCTGCCGGACGACGTGAAATACGTTTTCATCCACGACTGCGCCCGTCCGCTCGTGCACGCCGAACAACTCGTCGGCCTGCACAAAATCGTCCGCCGCGAAAACGCCGTCGTGCTCGCCCATCGTGTCACCGACACGATCAAGGAGCACCGCGGCGAAGGCATGTTGCGGAACCTCAACCGCGACGCGCTCTGGGCGATGGAGACGCCGCAAGTGTTCGCGCGCGAACTCATCTGCCGCGGCTACGCCAAGGCGATGAAAGCCGGCAAGCGCCTTACCGACGACGCCGCCGCGGTCGAATTGCTCAAGCACCCGGTCGCGCTCCTCGAAAACCCGCACCCGAACCCGAAGCTCACCACGCCCGCCGATCTCGCCTACGCGGAGTTCCTAATGTCGCAGTCGACAGACGAATGAAGTGAAAAAGATTGTCGTCATTGCGACGCTTCTCGTGGCGGCAATCATCGCAGCCTACGCTTATCACCTGAACAGCTTGCTTGCCGGCGTCGCGAACCTTTCGGGCGCCAATCTACATGCGACTGCATGGTATCCGAGCACCAGATCTAGCGAGGAGCGTGTGATGGATCTTGGCTACGCTGTGTGCAGCCTCCCCTCCGATATCTCCGGCGAACTGCAGCGCGTGGAGGATTCGATGTTTATCTGCCTTGTAGCCGCGGACAAACAGCCGCAGGTAACTTTTTGTCCACCGGTTCCTGAAAGCGACGCAGACGTGGGCCTCTTGATCAAACAGACACGGGCTTTCGGCATTCAGGCCGACACTATGTTCGACCTAAAGAAACGTGCCTTAGCGACAATGCCATTCACATTGATCGACGGACTGCGCTGGGGTCGCACCAAAGTGGTTCGTGAAGCCACGCTGCTTACTTTTAAAGCGCTGACATTTCCAGCCGACTCCGAAGTGCGGTTTTTCGAGAGCGATTTGTTGGGAATGTTCATCTATAGCCGTCAAGGCTCCGGCATGATCGACCTCTACGATAAGCATGCTGGAGTTTCCCAAGTATTTCTCGTCCCAACGAAAGACTTGCTTCGAATCGCTGACGTATTGGCCACGAGCTACAAAATCGTCGGATCCCCAAAGACGAGCACCGACCTCGAAACGATGCTCACGGAACAGCGCCTACCGCAGATCTCATTTTCTAAACCGAATAACGTAGAATCATTGGGATCCGAGGCGGAGCGCCTGGCGGAAGTCGCCGACGAAATTAAGCGGCGCCGTGCGTCGCGGAACTAACACCAACTGGGCTTTCCTTTCGTGTGTTTCGTGTCTTTCGTGGTGACCCTCTGACTCCCTGACCCCGCGCATGAACTTCCGCATCGGCCACGGCTACGACATCCACCGCACCATCCCCGGCCGCCCGCTCGTGCTCGGCGGTGTGACTTTTGACTGCGACTTCGGTCTGGATGGCCACTCTGACGCCGACTGCCTCACGCACGCGATCTGCGACGCGCTCCTCGGCGCCGCAGCGTTGCCCGACATCGGCCACTTTTTTCCCAACACCGATGCGCGCTGGAAAAACGCCGACTCGCAAGTCCTCCTCGAACACGTCGTCGCCGCGCTCCGCGAACGCGGTTGGAGACCCGCGAACATCGACGCCTCACTCATTGCCGAGCGTCCCAAGATTGCCCCGCGCCTCACCGAGATGAAAGCGGCGCTCGCAAAATCGACAGGACTTTCCATCGACGCGATCGGTCTCAAGGCCACAACTAACGAAGGCAGCGATGACATCGGTCGCGGCCTCGCGATCGCCGCGCATGCCGTCGCGCTGATCGAACGCGTTTGAACGAAACTATGCGTCCGCTTCTGCCATTATGTCTTTGGAGGGGCGCGGCTCGTCCGCGCCTGCGGCCCGCGCGCCGCATCACCCGGACGCAGTCGAGCAGCGCCCCTACGGCCCTGCGGGCTCTCGCGTGCCTGTCCATCGGCATCCTCGCGGCTCTCCTCCTCGCCTCCTGCGGCAAGCGCGACACCGCCACAGGCGCTGGCTCCTCCGCCCGCGGCACCACCGACGGCCTCCTCCACGTCAGCGTCGGCTCCGAGCCGACCGATCTCGACCCCCACGTCGTCACCAGTCTGTCCGAAGCGCGCATTCTGCCGACGCTCTTCGAGGCCCTGGTCAACTTCGATCCCGACACACTCGCGCCCACGCCCGGCCTCGCCGAACGCTGGGACGTTTCCGACGACGGCCTCACTTATACGTTTCACCTGCGTGAGACCCAATGGTCGAACGGCGAACCTCTCGTCGCGCAGGACGTGATCGACTCGTGGCAACGCGTGCTCACGCCGTCGCTCGCGGCCGACTACGCGTATTTCTTCTACGTCATCCGCGGCGCGGAGGATTTCCACAAGGGCCGCGCGAAAAACTTCAGCGGCGTCGGCCTCGTCGCGCCCGACTCTCGCACGCTCGTTGTCACGCTCACGCACCCGACGCCGTATTTCCTGCAGATCCTCCTCAACTCCCCGTGGCGCCCGGTGAACGTCCGCGCCATCGCGCGCGTCGGCGAGGCCTTTCAACGCGGCACGCGTTGGACCCGTCCGGAAAACATCGTGACGAGCGGGCCGTTCCGCCTCCGCGAGTGGACGCCGCACCAGCACATCCGCGTCGAAAAATCCCCGACCTACTGGGACGCCGCGAACGTGCAGCTCCCGGGCCTCGCGTTCTACCCGACCGACAGCGTCGATGCCGAGGAGCGCGCGTTCCGCGCCGGCCAGTTGCACGTCACCTACAGCGTTTCACTCTCGAAACTCACCACTTACCGCCGCGACCAAGCCGCGAGCCTGCGCATCGACGATTACGTCAACACGTTCCTCTTCCGCTTCAACACCCGCAAAGCTCCGCTCGATAATCCCGCGCTGCGCCGCGCGCTCTCACTCGCCATCGACCGCGAGATCATCACCGAAAAAATCCTCAAGGGCGGCCAGAAGCCCGCCGCCTCGTTCACACCGCCGAACATCCCGGGTTACACGCCACCCATGCGCCCCGTGCGCGATCTCGCCGCCGCCCGCCGCCTCCTCGCTGAAGCCGGCTACGCGGACGGCAAGGGCCTGCCGCCGCTCGAGATCCTCTACAACAACTCCGAGATCAACCGCATCGTCGCCGAGGCGATTCAGGAAATGTGGCGTCGTGACCTCGGCATCACGGCGACCCTCGTGAATCAGGAATACAAAGTCGTCTTCGCCAACCGTCGCACCGGCAGCTACCAGATTCTCCTCGGCGATTGGGTGGCCGATTACCTCGATCCGACCACCTTCCTCGATCTCTGGCGCAGCGATTCCGGCAACAACCACACCGGATGGAGCAGCGCCGACTACGACGCACTGATGAACCGCGCGAAGGCCACCGTCGATCCCGCGCAGCGCGCCGCGCTCCTTCAACAGGCCGAGACGCTGATGCTCGACGCCGCACCGATCGCGCCGATTTATTTCAACACGCACGTCTATCTGCTCAGCCCGTCCGTCCGCGGTTGGAAACCCAGCCCGATGGACCACATCGACTACCGCCATGTTTCGCTGGCGCCGTGAGGCCGCAAGGGGCCCCGCGACCGCACGCGGCATCATCAAGGTGGCCCGCGACCTCCGGGCGCGGGTGTCTTCCGTAGTCATCGCAGCGCTCGCCTTCTCCTTCGGCGCGCTTCTCTTCCTCCCCGCCTGCGGCAAAAAAGGCCCGCAACCCGAAGACGCGCTCCTCCGCCTCAGCCAACGCAACGAACCCGCCACGCTCGACCCGCACCTCGCCACGCTGCCGGACGAATTCTTCATCCTGCGCGCGCTCAGCGAGGGTCTCACGACGCCGAACTTCATCGAAGGTCCGCCGCTGCCCGGCGTCGCCGAAACGTGGAGCGCGTCGCCCGACGGCCGCCGCCACACCTTTAAGCTCCGGCGCGACGCCGCGTGGTCCAATGGCGAGCCGGTCACCGCGCGCGATTTTATCTTCTCGTTTCAGCGCGCACTCACGCCCGCGATCGCCGCCCCGAAGGCGCAGCTTTTCTTCATCGTGAAGAACGCCGCCCGCTTCTACCGCGGCGAGTTGAACGATTTCGCCCAAGTCGGTTTCTCCGCGCCCGACGATCACACGTTAATCGTCGAACTCGAGGAACCCGCCGCCTCCCTTCCCGCGCTGGCCGCGAGCGGCGCCTGGCTGCCCGTGCACCGCGCAACGTTGGAAAAATTCGGCGGCGCGACAACCCGCGACGGCACCTGGACACGCCCGGGCAACTTCGTCGGCAACGGCCCATTTGTCCTGACCGAGTGGCGCCCCAATCAGCACCTCACCGCGATTCCGAATCCGCACTATCACACCGCGTCACGCATTGGGGTCGGTGCGCTGCGCTTTCAAATCTACGACAGCGGCGACACCGAAGAGCGCGCCTTTCGCGGCGGCCAGGTTGACGTCACCCTGTCCGTGCCGTCGTCGAAACTCGAAAACTACGCGCACCCGATGCTGCGCCGTCAGCCGCTCCACGAAACTCGCTTCCTCGCGCTCAACGCCACGCGCCCGCCGCTCAACGATCAGCGCGTGCGGCAGGCGCTCTCGCTCGCCCTCGACCGCACCGCGCTCGTCACCAGCGTCCTCCGCGGTGGCCAGCAACCCGCACTGAATTTCGTTCCGCCGGGCCTCGGCGGCTACACCGGCGAACCGCGCCTGCGCGAGGACGCCGCCGAAGCGCGCCGGCTCCTCGCCGCGGCCGGATTTCCCGAGGGAAAGGGTTTCCCGCGTCTCGAACTTTCCGCGTGGGCGATCAACCCGATCACGCTCGAAGCCATCCAGCAGATGTGGCGCCGCGAGCTCGGCATCGAGACGTCCATCGTGCAGCGCGAAGGCAAAGTGCACATGGCCGCAGTTCTCTCCGGCGATTTCGCGATCGCGTTTCTCCCGGCGATTCCGGATTTCGACGACGCGTCCGCCCTCTTCAACGATTGGCTGACCGGCGCGACGGGAAATTTCTCGCGCTGGAGCAATGCCCAGTTTGACCAGCTCGTGCGCGAAGCTGGCCGCACCACTGACACGCCACGTCGCAACGAGCTTTACCGCGCCGCCGAGGAAATTCTCCTCGCGGAACTTCCCGTCGTGCCGCTGTATTTCAATTCGCAGGATTACCTCGTCGCCCCACGCGTGCGCGGCTGGCGGCAGGATGCGCTCTGGAACCGGTTCTACCTCGACGTCACTCTCCAAAATGAAGACCCGACTGCTGGTCGCTCTCGTCAGTTGCGGGCTCAGCGCGCAAGCCGCTGATCCTCTCGCCGATATCTCCGCCGCCCGCCTCCTCGAGCGCACGAAGATCCTCGCGTCCGACGAATTCGAAGGTCGCGCGCCCGGCACTGCGGGCGAGGACAAGACCATCGCCTATCTCACCGCCGAGTTTAAAAAACTCGGCCTGCAGCCGGGCAACCCCGACGGCACCTACGTTCAAGCCGTGCCGGCGATCGGCCTCACGTCGCAAGCGTCGCTCACGTTTACGGCGGGCGCCGCCAAGCTCGAACCGAAGGTCGGCTTGGATTTCATCGCGCTCTCGCGGCGCCGCCAGCCGCACGTCGCCCTGCCGGACAGCGATGTCGTCTTCGTCGGCTACGGCATCACCGCGCCGGAGTTCGACTGGGACGATTTCAAGGACTTCGATGTGCGCGGCAAAACCGTCGTGATGGTGATCAACGACCCGCCGATCTTCGACGCCAGTGGCGCGAAACTCGACGACGCGGTCTTCGGCGGCAACGCGATGACCTATTACGGTCGCTGGACCTACAAATTCGAAAGCGCGTCCGCGCGCGGCGCAGCCGCCGTGCTGATCGTCCACGAGACCGGCCCTGCCGGCTATCCGTTCGCGGTCATCGCCGCCGGCTCCGGTCGCGAGACCTTCGACGTCGGCTCGGTCGAGAGCAGTCTGCAGCGCGTCGCGGTCGAAGGCTGGATCACGCTTGAGACCGCCAAGCAGCTGTTCGCCGGGGCCGGAAAGGATTTCGCGGCGCTGAAAGCCACCGCGGCGAAACGCGATTTCCGCCCGGTGCCACTCGGCGCGAAGGCAAATTTCGCGATCGCGAACCAGGTGCGCGATGTCGTGTCGCGCAACGTCGTCGCCTTGCTGCCCGGCTCCGATTCGAAGCTGCACGACGAGTTCGTCCTCTTCTCCGCGCATTGGGACGCCTACGGGCGCGACCCAAGCCGCACCGGCGATCAGATCCTCAACGGCGCCGCCGACAATGCGATCGCGGTCGCGATGCTGGTCGAGTTCGCGCAGGTGACCGCGGCGCTGCCGCCCGCCGAGCGCCCGCGCCGCTCCCTGCTGTTCTTTTCTCCAACCTACGAGGAGAAAGGAATCCTCGGCTCGAAGTTCTACGCCGAGAATCCGCTGCACCCGCTCGCGCGCACCATCGCGAATCTCAACCTCGAGCCGCTCGACGCGAACCTCGCGTATGGTCCGACACGCGATCTCGAGATCGTCGGCCGCAACCCTTCGACCCTCGACGACTACGCCGCGGAGGTCGCACGCGAACAGGGCCGCGTGCTGCGCGCCGACTCGGAGGCGGAGAAAGGTTACTATTACCGCAGCGATCACTTCGAGTTCGCGAAAGTAGGTGTGCCGGCGTTCTTCGTGCGCTCCGGCGTCGATTTCATCGACCAACCCGCCGGCACCGGCGTGAAGCTGCGCCAGCAGTATCTCGTGAACGACTATCACAAGATCACCGACGAGGTGAAACCGGACTGGACGCTTGAAGGCGCCGCGCACGACGCACGATTCATCCTCGCCGTCGGCCTGCGCGCGGCGAACGCCGATGCAATGCCCGAATGGAAGCCCGGCACGGAATTCAAAGCCGCGCGCGACGCGAGCCTCGCCGGCAATACGAAAACCAAAATCAAGTCTCCCTGATGCCAACGGAAGTCGGTGGGAGGGGCTTTATGCCCCGACGTTGCGCGCACAATGCGTCGGGGCGTAAAGCCCCTCCCACCCAGACAATCGCGTCCGCTTTCACCCTTTAACTCTCAACCTCACTCATGCCACCCCTCAGCCCCGTCGTCCTCACCCTCGGCCTCGCGTTCATCACCGCGACCGCCTTCGCCCAACCCGCCGCGTCCGCTCCGCTGCACGCCACCTCCGCGCCGCGCATTCTCGAACGCGTGAAAGTTCTCTCGTCCGACGAATTCGAGGGCCGCGCGCCCGGGACGCCCGGCGAGGACAAAACCATCGCCTACCTCGTCAGCGAGTTTCAGAAGATCGGCCTGCAGCCGGGCAACCCGGAGGGTGGTTATCTGCAAAACGCCACGCTCGTCGGCATCACGTCCGAACCGACACTCTCGTTCGAACGCGACGGCGTCACGCTCAAGCTCGACAACATTGCTGACTTCGTGGGGCCGTCGAGCCGCCTCGTGCCGCGCGTCGCAGCGAAGGACAGCGACGTGGTCTTCGTCGGCTACGGCGTCGTCGCGCCGGAGTTTGGCTGGGACGATTACAAGGGCGTCGATGTCCGCGGCAAAACCGTGGTGATGCTCATCAATGATCCGCCGATCATGGATCCCGCCACGGGCCAGCTCGACCCGAAGATGTTCGGCGGGCGCGCGATGACCTACTACGGCCGCTGGACCTACAAATACGAAATCGCCGCCGCGAAAGGCGCGATCGCCTGCCTCATCGTGCACGAAACCGGACCGGCGTCGTATCCCTTCGCCGTCGTCACCGCGAGCTTCGCGCGCGAGAATTTTGAAATCAGCCGCCTCGACCAGAATATGAGCAATGTCGCCATGCAAGGCTGGCTCACGGTCGATGCCGCGCGCCGCCTCTTCTCGTCATGCGGCAAGGATTACGATGTCGCGAAGAAAGCCGCCGCGACCCGCGAGTTCACCCCGATGACGCTCGGCACGAAGGCGTCGTTCGTCGTCGAGAACCAGCTCCGCAACGTCGCCTCGCGCAACGCCGTCGGCCTGCTGCCCGGTTCCGACCCGAAGCTCCGCGACGAATACGTCATTTACACCGCGCATTGGGACCACCTCGGTCGCGAACCGAAGTTACAAGGCGACCAAATCTACAACGGCGCCGCCGACAACGCCGCCGGCGTCGCGGTGATGCTCGAAATCGCACAGGGCATGATGGCCCTCCCGCCCGAGCAGCGGCCGAAACGCAGCGTGCTGTTCCTCTCCGTCACCGCCGAGGAAAAGGGCCTGCTCGGCGCGAAATACTACGCGGAGAATCCGCTCTACCCGCTCGATCGCACGCTCGCGAACATCAACATGGACGGAGCGAACCAATACGGCCCGACCGCTGACCTCGTGGTCGTCGGCCATAATGCCACCACGATCGACGACCTCGCCGCGGAGATCGCCGCCCAACAAGGCCGCACGATCAGCGGCGACCCGCGCCCGGAGTTCGGCAGCTATTATCGCAGCGACCATTTCGAGTTCGCGAAGGTCGGCGTGCCCGCGTTCTACGGTCGCTCCGGCCGCAAGTTCATCGGCATGCCCGACGATTTCGCGGACCGGATGATCAACGACTACATCGCGAACCGCTATCACAAGGTGACCGACGAGGTGCAGCCCGACTGGACCTTTGAAGGCGCCGCGCAGGACGCCGCGTTCCTCATGGAGCTCGGCCTGCGCATCGCCAACGGCGACACCTGGCCGCAATGGCGCGAAGGCAACGAATTCAAACCCAAGCGCGACGCGATGATGAAGGCGAAAGCGGCGTCGAAATAATCGCAACTGTCTCCGAGGTGGTCGCCGCTGTCCCCAGCGGCGACAGGCGCGGGCCACGCCACACCTCGACGACCACGAGCGTCGTCCACGTCATCCGCACCACGGCCACCGACTCCACGCGCCGCCTGCACCACGCGATTCCTCCGTGGATCGCAGGCAGCGCTGTTTTCCACATTCGCATCCGCACTGAACGCGAGTGGGCGTGCCAGCACTCGCTCATCGCGCCGCCCAGCCGCGCCCAACGACTGCTCGATTCCGTGGCGCACTATCACCGCCGCGGCGCGTGGCATTGCCATCTGTTTCTGCTGATGCCCGATCACACGCACGCGCTGCTCAGCTTTCCCCCGGATCGTGCGATGAGCCAGGTGATCGGCGATTGGAAGAAATGGCACGCGCGCAATCAAGCCGTTGTCTGGCAGACGAACTACTTCGATCACCGCATTCGCGACGAAGCCGAGTTCCAGCTGAAGGCTGCCTACATCCGCAACAATCCCGTCGCGAAAGGACTCTGCACGCGTCCGGAAGATTGGCCGTGGGTCATCGATTCAGCCGTGCTCGAAGCGCCGCTAGGGACAGCGGCGCCCACCCCAAGCCAGTAAGGTGGTCGTCGCTGTCCCCAGCGACGAGACTCTCCTGTGCGCTCTCAACCGGAACACCGATCCACGTCGTCCTTCCGCGCCTTTTCCGTCTGGCCTCGGTCTTCCGTCCGCTGTCAGCTGTTCTCCGCCGTTCTCGCTCCGACGCATGCTCCGCTTCGCCTTCCGCCGCCTGTTGCAAACGATTCCCGTGATGTTCTGCATCATCACGGCGACGTTCTTCATGGTGCGCTTCGTGCCGGGCGGGCCGTTTACCGGCGAGAAAGCCATCCCGCCGGAAATTCTGCGCAACCTCGAGGCGCACTACGGCCTCGATCAGCCGCTCTGGAAACAATACGCGCTCTATCTTGGCAAACTCGTGCAGGGCGACCTCGGTCCGTCGTTTAAATACGTCAACCGCTCGGTCAACGAAATCATCGCGGATAGTTTTCCCGTTTCGCTGGAGCTCGGTGCCTGGGCCCTGCTCGTCGCGCTCACGCTCGGTCTCCCGCTCGGCATCGCAGCCGCCGTGAAGCGCAACTCCACGCTCGATTACGTCTGCAGTGCCATCGGCATGATCGGCATTTGCGTGCCGACGTTCGTGCTCGGACCGCTGCTGGCGCTGTCATTCGGCATTTATTTGCAGTGGGTCAATGTCTCCGGCTGGTATGGGCCGACCGATCGCATCCTGCCGGGTCTCACGCTCGGATTCGTTTACGCGGCCTACATCATGCGACTCACGCGCGGCGGCATGCTCGAGGTGCTGCATCAGGATTTCATTCGCACCGCGCGCGCCAAGGGCGCCTCCGAGGCGCGCATCATCTTCAAACACGCGTTGCGCGGCGGACTGTTGCCCGTCGTGTCGTTTCTTGGCCCGGCGATCGCGGGCATTCTCACCGGCTCGTTTGTGATCGAGACGATTTTCCAGATACCCGGCCTCGGCCGGCAATTCGTCACGAGTGCCTTCAGCCGCGACTACACCGTCGTGCTCGGCACCGTCATCCTCTACGCCGCACTCATCGTCGTGCTCAACCTTGTGGTGGACATCGTCCAGGTGTGGCTGAATCCGCGCCTGAAATTCGAATGAGCGCGCCGTCCACCAGTCCCGTGGTGTCCGCGCCCGCCATCGACTCCGGTCACTCGCTCGGCGCGGACGCGTGGCATCGACTTAAAAAGAACCGCCTCGCCGTCTTCGGCGGCATCACGCTGCTCGTGCTCACGCTGGCGTGCGTGTTCGGGCCGTTCTTCCTCCAGGTCTCCTATCAGGATCAAAACCTCGATCTCGGAGCGTCCCCCCCGTCCGCCGACCACTGGCTCGGCACCGACACGCTCGGGCGCGACTTGCTCGTGCGCATGCTCTACGGCGGCCGCATCTCGCTCGGCGTCGGACTCAGCGCCACGCTTGTCGCCCTGACAATCGGCGTGCTCTACGGCGCGGCGGCGGGCTATCACGGCGGCAAGACCGATGCGGTGATGATGCGCCTCGTCGATATCCTCTACGCGCTCCCGTTCACGATTTTCGTCATCCTGCTCATGGTGATCTTCGGACGGAACATCATCCTGCTCTTCGTCGCCATCGGTGCCGTCGAGTGGTTAACGATGGCGCGCATCGTCCGCGGCCAGGTGATGGCGTTGAAGAAAATGGAATTCATCGAAGCCGCCCGTTCGCTCGGGTATGGCACACCGCGCATCGTGCTCCGCCATATGATCCCAAACATCCTCGGGCCGATCATCGTCTATACGACGCTGACGATTCCCGCCGTGATGTTGCTCGAGGCGTTTCTCAGCTTTCTCGGCCTCGGCGTGCAGCCGCCGATGAGTTCGTGGGGCACGTTGATCAAGGACGGCGCGGAAAAGATGGAGGAATACTGGTGGTTGCTCGTGTTTCCCGGCGGCGTGTTCTCGCTCACGCTGTTTTCGCTCAACTTCCTCGGTGATGGTTTGCGGGACGCGCTCGACGTGCGGGCAGCGAAGGACTGAACGAACCGCGGCGCGCCGCGGCGGTCATTTCCCTCTGGCCTCAATCGTTGGTCCTCTGTCATCTGTTCTCCGCTTCGCTCTGCCGCGCCCATGAGTCTTCGTCGTTTCCGCCCCTACTTCCGCTACCTGCGCACCGTCCGCGGCGCGATCATTTCGGCCATCGTGGCAGGGCTGCTCTACAGTGCAGCAACGGGCGCGGGCCTGCCGGCGATGATCAATTACGTCTTTCCGGTCATCTTTGACACGGAAGGCGCGCGGCCATCATTCGACGTCGTGTTGCTCGTCGCGGCCTACATTCCGCTGATTTTTCTTCTGCGCGGTGTGTTCGGTTACCTCAACGGCTACTACGTCCAACTCGCCGGCACAAAAATTCTCGAACGCCTGCGCGTGGATTACTTCCAGCAGCTTCAGCTCCTGCCGCTATCGTTTGTCCAAGGCCGGCAGGCGGGCGATCTCCTCTCGCGCGGCATCGCCGATACGGCGCAACTACAGACCACGCTCACGAGTCTCGCCAACGACGGCATCAAGCAGCCGGGCACGCTGCTCTTCGCGCTCGGTTACCTCGCCTTCAAAATCTCCGAGACGCAGAACATCGGCATGATGCTCGTCTACCTCGGCATCGTGCCCCTGACCGTGCTGCCGATCCGCTACGTCGGAAAAAAACTCCTGAAGCGCGCCGAACAATTGCAGCACCAGCTCGGCGCCATCACGGGACATTTCGCGGAAAATCTCTCCGCCGCCCGCGAAGTGCGCGCCTTCAGCCTCGAGCAGCGCGAGACCCGGCGCTTCGAGACGCACAGCCAGAAATTGCTCGGGCTCCAACTCAAGATCGCGAAATACGCACAGGCGCTCAGCCCCGCGATCGAAGTCGTCGCGTCGCTCGGCATCGCCGGCACGCTGCTCTACGCGTTCAAAGCCGGCATCAGCAAGGACGACTTCCTCGCCGTCATCACAGCGCTCTATCTCTGCTACGAACCGATCAAGAAACTCGGCGCGCTGAACAACGAATTGAAACGCGGCGAGGCCTCGCTCGATCGCCTCGAAGTCGTGTTGCACGAACCGATCACCATCGCCGATCCCGCGGCGCCGGTCGCGATCGGCCGCCTGCGCGGCGAACTCGCGTTCGAAGACGTCTCCTTTGCCTACGGCGATAATTCCGCGCTCACCCAGGTTACCGCGCGCATCCCGGCCGGCACTGTCTGCGCGCTCGTCGGCCCGAGCGGCGCGGGCAAGACAACGTTCGCGAATCTCGTCCCACGTTTCTACGAGGTCGCGAGCGGAAGCGTGACGATCGACGGCACCGACGTCCGTGCGATGCGCCTCGCCGATCTGCGCCGCAACATCGCCCTCGTTTCGCAGGAGCCGGTGCTCTTCAACGATACGATTTTCAACAATCTCCTCCTTGGCCGCGAGGGCGCGACGCGTGAGGAAGTGATCGCCGCGGCGCAGGCGGCGCACGCCCACGACTTCATCGCGCAGCAACCGCACGGCTACGACACCGTGGTCGGCGAGCGCGGCGCGCTGCTCTCCGGCGGACAGAAACAGCGCCTCGCCATCGCGCGCGCGTTCCTGCGCAATGCCCCGATCCTCATCCTCGACGAAGCGACCAGCGCCCTCGACTCCGACAGCGAAGCCGCTGTCCAGGACGCGTTGCGCCACCTTGTCGTCGGCAAGACGGTGTTCATCATTGCGCACCGCTTCAGCACAATCCGCGACGCCTCGATGATCCTCGTGTTCGACCGAGGGCGCGTCGTCGCGCAAGGCGACCACGCCTCGCTCTACGCCGGCAACGCGCTCTATAAATCGCTCTACGACCGCCAGCAGGGCGGGAACTGAATTTGTTGGGCCACGACGAGGCGCAAAAATCCATCGCTTCGGTCGGCCTTCGCGTGCGCCTATAGGCGCTTCACCTCGGCTACCTTCGGCACAGAGCATTGTGCCTTTTTGTGGCCAAATCTGATCGAGCCCGCTTTTCTGCTCCGACTTCGTGGTCTCCGCCCCGCACATCCTCGTCATCCGTCGCCGCTACCTCGGCGACATCGTGTTGCTCGGCTCGCTGCTGCGAAACCTGAAACTCCACTGGCCCACGGGCCGCCTTGGCGTGCTGTGCGAACCCGCTTACGCCGGAATCCTCGACCTGAATCCCGACGTGGACGAACAGTGGCTGTTCCCGCAGTCGGTCGCCGAGTGGCCGCGGCTGCTCTGGCGTTTGCGCCGCGCTGGCTTCACGCACGTCATCGATCTGGACAATCGCGACAAGACCGCGCTGCTCACGCGCGCGACTGGCGCGCCGGTGCGCGTCACGCAACGGCACGTCGAACCGATTCACTTTCCCTCGTTCTACACGTCGAGCGAAGTGCTGCCGCTCGAGTTTCTCGGCGCACGCCACATCACCGACCTTTACCTGCGCCCGCTCGAAAAACTCAACGTGCCGGCCGTCACGCGCGAGACTCGCCTGGTCGCGCGCGCGGAAGACGTCGCCGCGGGCCGCGCGCTCTTGCAGGGCGCGCGCCTGCTCGTGCATCCCGGTTCGCGCAGCGCGTGGCGCGTGTGGCCGCCGGAAAATTTCGCGCGCGTGATCGATACGCTGCACGCCGAAACGGGAATCTCGACCGCACTGATCGCCGGCCCCGGCGAACAAGCCACGGTCGATGCCCTCTTTCGCGCGCTGCGCGCGCCGGCGGTGCGGATCGACCAACGCCTCAGCGTGCCGCAACTTGCCGGCCTCTTCGCAGCGACGCCGGTGCTGCTCTGTCACGACAGCGGTCCGATGCACGTCGCCGCCGCGGTGGGCACACGCGTCGTGGCATTGTTCGGCTCGCAGCCGATGAACATCTGGATGCCGGTCGGCAACGGTCACAAGACATTGCAACCGCCGTTGCCGTGCGTGAATTGCGTGTCACCCGGCCAGTGCACGCCGGGCGATTCGTATCACAACCACTGCGTCCGCAATCTCACGCCCGTTCGCGTGCTCGCGGCATTGCGTGAGGCCTTGAAGTAGGTCCGGCTTCAGCCGGACCAATCGGGGCACCCTCGCGGCCGACGCCGCGTTGGCACGTTCCTCCGCGCCGAAAGCGGCGCGGCTGCACGTAGCCCCGGTCTCCGACTGGAGAAAAAGACTTCCACAGCGAATATTCCCCTGCACTCGTGAGCCGGATCGGAGCTGCCTGCCAGTTCTAGATCGGCAGAAACCGGTCCTACTTAATAATACCGCAGCCGCTCGCCGTCCCACTTCTCGTGCAGCGTATGCCCGAAGCGCGCGCGCTCTGTCGTCCGCCACCACCACACCCGGAGGCCGTCGGTCATTTTCTCCCAACGTCGTCGCGCCCAGCCAAGTTTCCATTTCTTCCGAAAGTGCGCGCGATTCTCCGCCTCGTAGGGCCGCTGCTTCTTGGTGTTGCTCAGCGCATCCTGCGTCACCGATCCAAAGTGGTGCAGAAAACACGCCCCGACCACGCCGGTGTGAAAACCTGCCAGCCGGGCGCGCCGGAAAAAATCCGCGTCTTCGAACTGCCCAATGCGAAACGCCTCGTCGAATCCGCCAATTCGCTCGAACACCTCTCGCCGCACCGCGAAGCACACGCCATGCGCGCCGCCGCGCCGCACGGCGCCGCCGAGTTTCGCGGTGAAGTCGCGCGCGTAGCTCTCGAACTCGTAGTTCTGATCCCGCTCGCGCATCGCCGGGCACACGACGTCGAGCCCATGCCGCTCCGCCGCACCCAGCAACGCCGCGAGCCAGCCCTCGGGCAGCAGCACGTCGTTGTTCAACACCACCACCCAGTCGGGCGCGTTGGGCGTTTGTTGCTTATTAGCCCCATCGGCCGCGAGGTCGCTCGGGGCAGTTCCATGGCTGATGGGGCTATTAAGCAACAATCCAGCGGCGCGCACACTTTGGTTCCAGGCGGAAGCGCAGCCGCGATTTACGTCGTTACGCAGCGCGGTGAGCGACAGCCCGGCCGCGAGTGCTGACGCGACCTGCGCCGCGAGCCATTCCTTCGTGCCGTCGGTCGAGCCGTTATCGACGATGATGACGCGCACCCCGGCCGCGAGATCGGGCTGCAGGCAACGCACGCAGCCTTGGGTGTAGGCGAGCTGGTTGAGCACCGGGATGACGAGGGCGACGTTCATCAGTTCGCGAATCGCCGGTCGGTTTTGGTGGGAGCGGCTTTATGCCGCGACGAATGACGAACGTCGGGGCGTGAAGCCCCTCCCACCCAAAACGGCGACATTAAGAGAGGAACGATCACGCCTTCGTCGCGCCGGGGCGCGTCCTGTTCGTCGGGGCATAAAGCCTCTCCCACGATTCCATGCGAAGATGCACTCATGCTTTTGTCGCCCGCAGCAATGCGCGGCGGAAATACGGCGGACCGAAGTTGGGCTCGCGGTAGAGCAACATGTAACCCGGCGACGGCTCGGTGGTGAAACCGAGCTCGTGCAACAGCGCCGTGAGATTCGCTTCGTCTTCCTGCCGGTGATAGGTGCAGACCGCGGCGCGAACATTGCATGCTCGCGCGAGCGTGGCGCGGGCGCCGTTGAGCACGTCGGCTTCGTAGCCTTCCACGTCGAGTTTGAGAAACGTCGGCGGCGCTTTGCCGGCAAAAAAATCATCGAGCGCCACCATGCCGTCGCCGGATTGCTTGCCCACGAGCGAGCGGCTGATCGTCACCTTGTGCTTCCACGGCGCAAACGTCGTTTCGAGCGCCTTCGCCCAACGGCCATCCGCCTCGAACAAGTAGACGTGCGCGGCGCGCTCGACGACCTCGAGCGCGAAGTTGCCCTCGGCGCAACCGACGTCAGCCACGATGTCTCCCGGCTGCACGTCAAAGCCGGGCACGAGGTAGCGGTGCGGCGAACGCTCGTCCTGCTCGGCGAGCAGCGCGGTGTAATCGCCGGGGATGCGTTTAGCTTTGCGACCGCCGCGCCAGTAGAGTTTGTGGCCCGCGTGTTCGACGTAGTGCAGACCGATCGCGGCATCCCAATGCGCGCGGTGATCAGCGGGACGATATTTTTCCACGAACGCGGCGGGAAAATGGTGCAGCGGATTGGAGCGGAGAAACTCGACCGCTTCGCGCACCTCGGCGTCGCGGGCGGCGAGTCCGCTCGACTCGGCGTGCACGATGATGGCGCGGCGCACGGCGTCGCGTTGCGGATGCGTGAGGCGCCACCAGAGGAAAGACAGGGCGGAGGACATTCGGGCGTGCCGAAGATTTAGGGAGCGCCGCGTGTTGTAAATTCATTCTTTGTCCAGCCGCCATGTTCACTCGCCGCCGTGCAGGTGGGCGTCGCTGTCCCAGCGACGCCATGCTCGCGGCGCAACTCGTCGCCGCTGGGGACAGCGGCGACCACCTCGGAGGGTCAATTCGTGCCGGAGGCCCGGCGAACAGCGCGTTGCCTTGGCGCGAAGGATGTGTCCGACTGCGCGCGTCGTGTCCCAGCCGCTGCCCATTTCTGTTTCGATCATCGCCCGCAACGAGGCGCACAATCTCCCGCGCTGCCTCGCGAGCGTGCGCGGCTGGGTGACGGACATGGTGATTGTGATCAACAATTGCACCGACGACACCGCCGACATCGCGCGCGAACACGGCGCCGTGGTGCACGAGACCGAGTGGCTCGGCTACCGCGACGCGAAGAACTGGGCGCTCGACCATTGCACGCAGCCTTGGGCGTTGTGCCTCGACGCGGACGAGGAAGTTTCGCCCGCGTTGCGCGAAGAGATCGTGGCGTTCTTCGCGCGCGGCAACGACCGGAAATTTCACGCCGCGCGGTTTCCGCGGAAGGTTTGGTTTATCGACCGCTGGATCACGCACGGCGACTGGTATCCCGACCACAACACGCGCCTCGTAAACCGCGCGCATTGCCGATGGGGCGGCGATCAATTCGTGCACGAGCACATGCAGGTCGATGGTCCGACGGCGACGTTGCGCGGCGACCTGCACCATTACTCGTTTCCGACGCTCAGCAGTCACGTGGCGAAGATCAACCCGTTCGCCGATCTCTTCGTGCAACAGCAGCAGGCGAAGGGTGGGCGTTTCTCGGTCGGCGCGGCGGTGTTGCGGCCAGCGTGGCGGTTTTTTCGCGCGTATGTGTTGCGGTTCGGTTTTCTCGACGGCTTTCCCGGTTTCTATATCGCGTGGGCGACGGCGTTCGGTGCGTTCGTGCGCTACAGCCGACTCTACGAGCACGAGCATCGCGCGACGCCACCGCAGGCCTGACCAAACAAGCATGGCCACAAAAAACACGAGAAACGCAAAAAGGGAACGCACCTTGCTCGGAAGTTTTTGTGCTCTTCGCGTTTTTCGTGGCTAACTGGTTCGTCCCTTAATCATGGCCGACGACCCGAAACAGTTCAGCCGCGAGATTGAGAATCTCATCGCCGGCTTCCGGGAGGTGCCGGAGGACACGAGCCGCTCGCGAAAGCGTCCGACGCAGGACGTGGGCAAGCTGATTGACGAACTCCTCGTCAAATACCGCATCAGCCACGACTCGCTCGAACACTCGATCCGCGAAAAATGGCCTGAGCTCGTCGGCGTCGCCAACGCCACCTACTCGCATCCCGTGGTCGTCGAACGCGGGCAGTTGCTCGTGCTCTGTTCGCACGCGGTCGTCCGAAACGAGCTTTTCCACCACCGCCTGCCAATCCTCGACAAGCTGCGGAAGTTGCCGGGTTGCGGTGGGATTAGGGGAATCACGTTGCGATCGGGATGAACAGGAAAGCACGGCTCCTTTTTTTCACTGCTCTCGCGCCTTGCCTCACGTTGGCCGCAGAGGAAATCTGGCCCGATTCGGCGACCGTCGCCTCGGCAAACGAGGGAGACGTGATTACCAAACACATTGCAGTCGACGACGCCTCAGCAATTAAGGCGAAGTTCGAGATTTCAACGAAAGGTAACGGCGTGCTGATCCTACCGGGACTCGCGGTTGGAGTGTTCGATTCCCACGCCAACGGGGTAACCTTCCGCGAAGGACTGTTGCGGTGCGCATGGGTCCGCCAGACTAACGGAGAGACGCGCCTGGAAATTTCCGGGACAGCTGAATTCTGGAGCGAAAAGGGGGAAAAGTTGGACCGCACAAAATTGGTCCGGGCCATCCTCAAATATGACGGATCACAGCGGCGCTTCCGCGTCGTCGCGAACGACCCGGAAATTTACGTCCAAGAGGCGCCCAGCCTACCCGAAAATTAGCTCTTGCACGCCGCCCGGCCGCTTTGGTTAATGACGGCTTGCGTTAGTGAGAGTCTGCTGGTCGCAGGCTCCCACCACGGTCAGTCCGGGCAACCGGACACTAACGGGTCGCCGGCCCTCCAAAAGCGGGCGACACGGAGCGAAAGCTCCCAAACGACCGCGTCATCAACAATATAAACCATGTCACAACCCGTTAAGTCAGAAGTTATTGCCCAGTTCAAAACCCACGAGAAGGACACCGGCTCCAGC